>NZ_PJBM01000174.1:0-24914 GCF_002836075.1 Shewanella sp. GutDb-MelDb
CTTTCAGCTTTAGAAACGTATTTTGGTTTGTTACTAGTATTCATTTTGGCGTTGGCTTTTTTAGCCTTACCCATAAATTTTTTGGTGATTTTTTTAGTGCGGTTCATTGTATTACTTTAGTATAAATTCATGTGATAGATTATAACTTAAAATCGACATATCTGTTTTTATGAACCAAACATTTATCCTTTTGTGGCTAAAAAGGAATGCTTATTATCTTGCTATTGCAGCGTGGCTTACCAATTCAGTTTTCCCGTGTAGCATGGTAATCTAGACGCCTTAAAAAGGTGCTTATAGCCCGTTTTATATTAGGCCAGGTTGATCTTTCGAGCTTAGTTTTTGTTCGAATTCAATCATTTTAGTACAAGGCTTGATCGATGATGCATAGCTAGCTAAGCGGAAAGTTCTACATAGTGATGAAATATTACCAAAATCATCTGCGGAGCAAAGGTTTGCCTCAGCTTGGTTTTCAAAACGGTATCCTCATATAACACCGTTATCAAATCGATCTGAGCGAACATGAACTTTGGTTAAAAGTATTAATCAACCATATTCTTGTATTAGATGCAGAGGTGGGAGCTGTTGAAAGGCTCAACATTTTAAAGCACAGAGCTAACGAGTTGAGTCATCGCGAATGGTATATTATATATGGAAAATATTGCAGTAATAAATTCAATCTAACTGACATCAACGTCTATATGACGACTTGGTTATATAGACAAATAAAGCTTCCGGTTGAAAAGTTTAAGTTTAACTTAAAGCAACTGAAGAAAAATCACATCAACTAAGTCACAGCTCTAGCAACATACTCATGAGTATGGTGCCACATATAGAAGTGTTTAGGTATAATCTCCCAAATAGTCAATGATGAATCATTTAAGAGCCCTAAAATGAAAAAAGTAGCAATCTTCTGCCATAATCTCTTTGCCAACGGCACTGTAAAAGTAGCACTAACTCAAGCAGAAGTTTTGCAAGAGGCTGGCCAAGATGTACACCTCTTTATTTTCAATGAAGAAGGTGACTTTACTCCCCCTAAAAACGTCACCATTCACTATGTTTTTAAATCACAGAAGTCTCTGTCATTAGCAGCTCAAAAAAATAGGCTGATACAATGTGTGCAGAACATTGAAAACAGCGAGGGGGAGTTTTCACTTTTTTTGTGTAACTCCACCGATTGCGATATCGTCGTCAATGGTTGTGACTTTGATCCTTGTTACTATTTTTGCCACTGCGCACTCCAGCAAGAGCTCATCATGGAGTTAAAACGCGGACCAATCCATTTCTTACGCCGCTGGCGAAAAGCAAAGGCACTTATAGGCAAACGCATTATTACGGTTTCGGAAGGGATCGCTGATGAACTTAAGGCGACTCGTTGGCTGAAGCCTAAAAGCGTGCAGGCAATATACAATCCATTTCGAATAGATGAGATAAGAGAAAAAGCCAAAAAGGAAGTCGATGGGCTACCGAATGAGCCATTTATGATCCATATCGGCCGAGTAACCCGACAGAAGCGCCTAGATATTCTCTTCCAAACATTAAAGTTAATGCCAACAGCTCCTCGATTGGTACTGTTAACCAACCGTCCAGAGAAAGCCCGTAAACTAGCCAAAAAATATGACGTTGAAAATCGTATTATTACACCAGGATTCCAAAGTAACCCTTATGCTTGGATAGCCCGAGCTGAATTGATGTTGCTCAGTTCAGACTTTGAAGGACTGCCGACCGTGTTGATCGAATCACTTATCTGCCAAACACCCGTCGTGAGCACTCGCTGCCCCCATGGGCCTAGTGAAATTTTAACTGGAGAACTGGCACAATATTTAGTCCCTAGACGTCAACCCGAGTTATTAGCAGCATCGGCATTAGCATGCCTGCAGAAGCCACCATTACTGGAAAACCTACCGATCCTCGATGCTGTGGCTAGCCAATATATCGCAAAGCAATATATTGCGCTTTGTGCTAATAACTAAATGGTGTACAAGGCTACCAAAGCTTCACTCTAGTGGCCTTTTCCTTACTTTAAAAACAAAATCAAGCAACGTAAAAGCAGCAATTAATCAACAAATAACTTACTGTTTAAGCTCAAGAAACGTGATGATTTTTATGCGATAATATTAAGCATGTTTTGTGAATTAACCATTGATACGCTGATAGATATCTCTTTTTCGTATTTCATAATGAAATACACTCTCAGCTCTTCGATTACTCCAGCTTTTAACCCGTAGGTGAAACATGTATATTCTTGATTGCACACTAAGAGATGGCGGCTATTACAACAATTGGGATTTCTCTCCAGAGGTAGTAACAGCTTATTTAAAAGCAATGGCTGTAGCAAAAATTGATTATGTGGAGTTGGGGCTACGTAATTTTCCTAAGCAAGGTTTTGACGGCCCATTTGCTTACACCACTGAAGCTTTTATTAAAGGCCTTAATTTACCGTCAGGTCCAACCTACGGTGTAATGGTCGATGCTAAAACCATTCTTGATGCACCTATGTCGATTGAACAAGCTGTAGATGCATTGTTCGTTGATGCAATTCAAAGCCCTGTCGATCTTGTTCGTGTTGCAGCCCATTTTCATGAAGTCGAAAACTCTGAAGCCATCGTTCACGCCCTCAAAGCCAAAGGCTATATCGTGGGTTATAACTTGATGCAAGCAGGTGGTAAACCTGACGCTATAATTGCTGAAAAAGCAGCAATAGCGGCTAAGTGGAATGGCCTAGATTCGCTTTATTTTGCAGATTCTCTCGGTAATATGGATGCAGAAGAAGTCACTCGTATCGTCAAAGCCCTTCGCACTCAATGGCAAGGTGATATTGGCATCCATACCCACAATAATATGGGTAAAGCTCTCGACAATACTATCACCGCAAAAAACCTAGGCGTGACCTGGTTAGACGTCACTGTCACAGGTATGGGCCGTGGCGCTGGTAATGCGCAAACAGAAAGTTTACTGGCTGTCATAGATAGTAATACAACGCCATATCAACCTTCTGCCGTTTATGAACTGGTTATTCGCCATTTCGAGCAGATGCAGAAAGACTATGGTTGGGGTAGCAGTTTACTGTACTTTCTTGGTGCACAAAATGATGTACACCCAACTTACATCCAAAACCTCATCTCGAATAAGCATTACGGCACCGAAGAAATAGTAGGCGCCATAAACTACTTAAGCCAACTTGAAGGTACAACGTCATACAATGGTGACGTGATGGAGTCAGCCATTTCTTTCGACACTTCCACCAAAGCGATATCTGGTACCGATAAGTTACTGGGCAAATTCAAAGATAAAGAAGTGCTTATTATCAGTAATGGCCCAAGTCTTAAGCGCTACTTACCCGCAATAGAAGCTTATATCCAAGATCGTCAACCTATTGTTATTGCGATCAATGCAGTAAGCACCTTGGCATCAAAGTTCGTTAATTATTACTGTGTGTCTCATAACAGTAAGTTCTTGTCTGAACATGATGTTTATAAGAATCTGCAGCAACCTCTGATCATGCCAGCACACCGATTTACGGATGACGAGCTTAGCAATGTCTCTAATAAATTCTTTGATTATGGCTTAAATATTGAAGCTGATGAGTTTATTGTTACTGATAACTATTGCGCTGTACCTTATGATCTCACTGCGGCTTACGCACTCGCAATAGCAGTGCACGCGCAAGCTACGCATATTTCGCTTGTCGGTGTTGATGGTTATGAGCGCGGGGATATTCGTCAAGCAGAGATGATTGACTTGTTGGCGAAATTCAAAGGTTTTGCGCCAACACTGCAGATTACAGCACTGACGCCAACAAGCTATCCAATCCAACAAGGCTCTATTTATGCACCCAATTTATAATTACGATCTATATATTTTTGATTGTGACGGGGTCATTTTAGATTCAAACGCACTTAAAGTGCAGGCGATGAAGGAAGCACTTGAAGCGCTTTCTTTTACTCCTGAGCTAGTTACTGAGTGCGTGACCTACTTTGCCAATAATTTTGGTAAGTCTAGGTTTCATCACATAGCTCATTTTGTTAATGACATACTTGAGCTCAAAGATGATCAAAAATCAACAATTGAAGAAAAAATACTCTGTGATTTTTCTTCTCAATGTAAGGCACTATATCTAACAGCAAAGCTCACTCCCGGCTTCTTAAACTTAATCCAAGCGCTGCCGGGACAAAAGTTTGTCGCCAGTGGTTCAGAGCAAAGCGAACTTCGCTCTGTATTCAAAAGCCGTGGTCTCGATAAGTATTTTGTTGATATTTTTGGGTCTCCCACACCAAAAGCCCAACTACTGGCCGACATTTTACAGAGCCAAGCACACAGCAAAGCGCTGATGATTGGCGATGCAATGTCTGACTTTGATGCCAGCCAAGCCAACAATATTGATTTCATCTGCTATGTGCCATTTTCGAACGTGCCGCTGCGAATGCAATCACTAGCTAATGAACATCAGTTTGAAGTTATTGAGCGTTGGCCCCAACAAATATAAATCAATAATTAGAAATTGGATCCTCATAATATGAAATATGCAGTCGTCATTCCCGCTCGCTACCAATCAAGTCGCTTTCCGGGCAAGCCTTTAATCGATATCTCAGGAAAGTCGATGATACAGCGTGTTTGGGAGCGTTGCTGCACAGCCGTTGGCCAAGATAAAGTCTATGTTGCCACTGACAGTGATAAAATCCAGTCAGCGGCTGAACAGTTTGGCGCTCAGGTCATTATGACTTCATCAAACTGCCTAACCGGCACCGATAGACTTGCGGAAGCTAACCAACAGTTAGGTTGTGACTTCGTTATCAACGTACAAGGTGATGAACCGTTAATCGAGCCTAACGATATCCTCAGTGTGATAAAGGAATATCAGCGACAACCAGAAACGGTGATAAATGCTATGTGCCCTATCACTGCTGAAGAGGAGTTTCGCTCTTTTACGGTACCAAAGGTGGTGGCCAGTAAAACAGGGAACTTACTCTATATGAGCCGTTCACCTATTCCAGTTAGTAAGACTAATGAGTTTTCATTTGGCTTTAAGCAGGTATGTATTTACGCCTTTTCTAAAGCTCATTTAGAGTTTTTTGCATCTCATCAGCAAAAAACGGCTATTGAGCAAGTAGAGGATATTGAGATCCTACGCTTCTTAGAAAATGATATTTCGGTTCAGATGATTGAAGTTGCTAGCTCCAGTATTGCTGTCGATGTACCAAGCGATGTCGATAGAGTGATTAAGGCGTTAAATTAACGTGAGAGGTTGAGAGGTAGGCAGTAACAAGTATCACTGCCTATTGCCAAGCTACAATTTCATATTATTGATACGATCAGCAAGCTTTTTAGGAAATTCAAAGTACGCTGGCGCTCTCGCGTAGATGACTTCGTCACTATAATTTCCGAAACAGCTACAAGCGGTAGAGTTCAACGACACCACACGATGAACTCTAACGTTTAACATAGTAATTAACTCACTTGGAAAACTGGAGTTCAATATAACTGAATCAGGGAAATACTTGTTATAGTCCGTTGTTTCTCGAGGGTGGGGTTTAATCACTAATTTCAACTCATCCATACCGAGCTCTTCAATCAACATCTTATAACCGCGAATTTTTTGGGCCTCTGTATAGGCGAAATCTTCACTCCAAGGTTGAGTAAATAACAGGCTGAACTGGCTATTAATAGAGTCAAAAGCTGTCGCATCGATACCGAATACATCTAATATCTCTGTCTTTTCCACACTCGTTTTTTCCAGCCAAAGTTTAAACATATCAACAGAACTAATTTTAGATTGATACTCTTCTTTAGCATCTATTTCTGCCGCAACAATGAACTTCTCGACACGAGATATTCTAACGGGTTCTTTTAGAACCAGTAGCTTAGCTAGCGCATTTGCGAAACCTCTATTTCTTGCACCAAGCGTTAACTCATTGCGAGTTGAGGTGCCATCCTCTATCTGAACTCTAGGCACAGATACGAGCCAGTTATTGATATCTTTAACGTTTCCAATACAGGTAGTATAAGCATTAAAGAGATTCTTCTGTTGCAGTTTTTTCTGTACATAAACCAATGGATTCTGCCCTAACCTAGGCATTGGCTTCGGCATATACTCTAAGCTTTCATCCAGTACACAGGCATACTTTTTCAGCCGGTGTAGGCTATGCACAGACATCCTATCGCCAAAAATCAAATAGTCCCTTTTTTTCCAATCACTATCACAAAGCATAAACAGAAATAGACTGTAATAAGTATTCTCGAAAACAAGTACTTTTGCATCATCATTGATGATCGTTGTCATATTAAATTTTGACATAAGTTTATAACTTCCAGTAACCCAGCTTCTTGCGCATCTTGAAATGACGCAACAGATTAGCGGGTTTAGGTTTAAGGTCATCGGTACCTTGTGCAATCAATTCATCTACTGCGGTTAAGACACGCTCACTAGACAAACCATCACGGTACGGGTGGATATCATCACAATATTGCTCAATTTTCGCCATCAACTCCGCAGGTTTAGCTAAAACTCGTACTAATGCAGGCTGAATATCTTCAATATGATCGACATTCACTAGATGTGAACGTTTAGTCTTATTATTAAAGGTCACCACAGGTTTACCCTGCAATAAAAACATAATCAATATCGATGAAGTATCACATAGCATCACATCGGCAGCTTTCAATAACGGCAACACATTATCGGTTTCAACGAAGGTCAGATTCTCATTCTCGAGTGCTTTGTATTTTTCAACAATCTCTTGACTCATTTTGGGGTGAAATTGCACCAACCAGCGCCAATCCCCCTGCGTCGACATCGCCTTAATCTGCTCATAAACTGCAGGTGCGCAGGATAAACTACGAGAAAATGTCGAACAAAAGAGGATAACAGGTCGATTATCGCCCTCTACAGCGTAGGGCTGTGGCAAATCTCCTTTAAACATGGGATCTAGTGTTGGCCAGCCAGTTTCAGCCACTTTAAACGTAGCAAACTTTTCAGCCAACCGAATAAATGGCAAGGTGGTAGCGGGACCTTGGGTGCAGTAAAGGTCAAAACAATCGCGTATTTCAAAATGGTCTTCGCGGCCTTTATGGTTCATTTTCCCTGCATTAAAACCATGAAAAACGCCCACTTTCACGCCAGGGATAAAATTGGGAACCACGTTGCCTGGAACCAGAACCGCATCAGGCTGCCAAGCTTGTACTTCTGTAACCGTGGATAATCGCTTTTCGGTCGGCTTCAGAAATGAGGGGTTCACTTCATCACCTTCGAAAAACCAGCACACCTCATCACCTCTCGCCCTAATTGCGCTCTGCAACGGCCTTAAGATGGCATAGGAATAACTTTGTGCGATATATAATAGATAACGCTTGCTGCTTGAACTCACAACAATTCCCCCCGAAAACGTTTCAATGTTTATTTAACCAAGGCCAGATATTCTTGAGCAATACGTGCTGCACTTACTTTTGCCAAAATATCAACTTCTACCAATGACGGCGGTGACACCAACACTTCATCCAACTTAGTTGCCAATGCCTTTGGATCACGACGCGGGACTAAGAATCTTGCGAGCTCTCCCGTCAAAATCTCACTCGGACCATGAGGACAATTAGTACTGACCACTGGCGTTCCACACGCTAGCGATTCAATTAATACCGTAGGTAACCCTTCAAAATCAGAACTCAACACTAAGGCTTTAGCATTGGCTATCCACGGAAAGGGATTTGGTTGAAACCCCGGAATAATCACCCGCTGTTCAACCCCATACTTCTTGGCGGCTTTTAATGCCTTTTTAGGGTTATGACATAAGAGTACAACGGGTATTTGGCTTTCCATTTGTGCGATGGCCTGAAACAACACATCGTGGCGTTTCTGCTTTACGTAACGTCCAATATGGATCAAGTAATCGCTATCAGGAATGCCCTCTGCTTTCTGTTGAGAAAGCGCAGTGATGTCGTCAAATCCAAAGGGGTTATAGATACACTGAATCGAAGCTGGTGCGATCCGCTTTGTTTGCTTTATTTCATTAGCAATACCCTGAGATACCGTCACCAAATGATGGCCATTTAAAGCCTTTTTAGCCCAAAGCTTCTTTAAAAATGCAAACGGGCCTAACTTAGCGTGTCGACTTAGCTCCTCTTCAACAGAAGCATGTACCACGACAAACAACGGCGACACCTGGGTTTTGGTCATTAATCGATTGGTTTTATCTAAATTGGACAAAAACAGATCAAACTTTCCGACACTCGATTCAATTTGCTTAATTTTATTTGTCAGCTTTGCAACAGCAGGTGCCAAATTCCAAAATCGATTAAAGTCTTTATCTTTTTTTTCAAAACAGACATGCACTGGTAAGCTATCAGGTATATCGAAAGCAACATCATCTGTCATAACTAAGAAATGTGGCTCATGCCCCATCGCTGTAAATTCGTTAGCAAGCGTTAACATCACTTTTTCTGCGCCGCCACCAGCCAAACTGTCAATTGCTATTGCAACTCTCATTGCCAAGCTCCAAATTTAGAATGAAATAAATCGCTTATTATAGTCATGCCAATATCTAATCCGTTTTCACAATCACACATCGCAAGTGCTGACTGCAGTGCGAGTTCATTATCTGTTTTAATTAACGTTATTAAGTGCTCAGTCATCAGTTGTGCATTTAGCTCAGAACTTATGGTAAAACCAGCCTCTTTACAGACTTTAACGCGATAATTTTGATCTTTAGCGACTGCGATAGATAAGGTCACTTTCTTTAGTGCTATAGCCTGTAATAACGTATCACCGCCACTTAACACGGCCACTTTTGCTGCATCAAGTAGATCAATTAGCGCTTCATGACTGAGCGTTTTAATCGCGATAACGCCTTCAACTAAGGGAATGTCATGGGGGTA
Source organism: Shewanella sp. GutDb-MelDb (assembly GCF_002836075.1). Classification (NCBI taxonomy): domain Bacteria; kingdom Pseudomonadati; phylum Pseudomonadota; class Gammaproteobacteria; order Alteromonadales; family Shewanellaceae; genus Shewanella; species Shewanella sp. GutDb-MelDb. The sequence goes on from NZ_PJBM01000174.1 coordinate 8,866, forward strand.
ACTCGGTCCGTACACAATCACACAAGGGATTTGTGTGGTCTGGTAAATACTCGCGGCCGCTCTCGCAAACTCTTCGATCGCGTAACCATTGCCAATTTTGTGTCCACCAGAGCCTGCGTTTAGCAAAATAAAGTGCCCTTTAGTTAAACCATAACGGGCTAACGATTCTGCTTGTCTATGTTCACTAGGGTTAACAAAAATGGGCCCAATGACTTTAGGTTCTGCTTTCGCTATTAATTTTAGTTTTAGTTGATCTAACCAACTAATGTCACCAATAACAAATTGAGGCTGCACCACCCAATGGCTATCCGTCACCCGCGCACGCAGTATTTTCATGCCTCGACTGCGCTTACGCTTATGCTGACTTATAAATATGACTTTGCAACCCAACTTATTGGCATGAGCTAATTGTGAGCGACGACCCGATGCATCAAAAATAACAAAGTCAGGCATATAGTAAGAGATGAAGTCATTCACTGCTTTAATGTTTTTTGTAGGGGTATCGTCTAAAAGCGCCACAGGATATGGGCACGTTGAAGAATAAGGCGCGTGGCGACTCAAAATAAATTGAATATGAGCCTCCGGCCAGCGTTGCTTCACCTCATTGGCGACAATCAACGAGCGCATATACTCCCCAACGCCTTCAGCTGAAGACACAGGGACAAACAAAAACTTTGGAGCAGATAGGGTCATTGATTTACTCATCAGACGACAAAAGCAAAATGCTAGCGCATCATACTAACAAAAAACCACTAGTCCTGTTTATCCAACAACAAATCTAGTTCGCAAATAACGCTGTCAACACTAATTAATTCCATCAAGTGCGCACCTTTCGCTCTCATCCCCCACGGAATATCACCTTGCTTTTGCTCGGCAATAACCTGCTGATAAACACTGACAACTGAATCTAAACAGGTATAAGGACCTGTTCGGCCAGGATTTGAATGTGCATACAGCCCAATGACTGGCGTCCCTTGGGTTACCGCCATATGAGCAGGGCCCGTATCAGGCGCGAGCACGACACTCGCCTGTTTCAATATTGCTAAAAGTTGCAACAGTGAGGTTTTACCCACTTGGTTTTCAAGCTCAGATTTAGCCGCAGTTTGAATATTATCAGCAAGCACTCGCTCAAGTGGTGTCGGTCCGCCACATAAGATGACTCGATAGCCCTTCTCCACAGCATGATCCGCCACTGCCGCATAGCGCTCAGGTAACCAGTTACGTTCGGCTTTACTCGCGGCAGCGCAAATAACCAATACCGAACTGGCGTTTGGGATAAGCGCCTCGGCAAACTCAGTATCAGCTGCTAACACAGGAATATTCCAACATGGAGTAAGATCGGTAACGCCAACAGCTTTCGCAAATCCCATAAATCCTTCAAGTACGTGCGGGGTGGATTGTGGCTTAATTCGGTGATTAGTCACTAACCACTGACCCTCTTTTGCTCTAAATCGATCGAAGCCGATACGTAATTTTGCCGATATAGCCAAAGATGCAATCGTCGCCCTAAGGGCTATTTGCATGTGCAACAACACATCAAACTTCTTGCCTTTAAGTGCACGCTTTAAATTAAAGTAGCTGCGCCAGCCTTGCGATTTATCAAAAATGACAAACTCCACCCCAGGGAGGTGTTTTAATAGCTGATATTCAATTTTACCCAGAATCCAAGTAATTTGAAGATCAGGATAACGTCGCTGAATCGCTTGCACCATCGCCACGGCATGGCATACATCGCCAATGGCGGATAGCCGCAGCAAGCACAAAGACTGAGCATTGGTTAAATCTAGCGGTTCGGCGTGGTTACTTGGGCTCATAATGCTCGAAGGTTGTTTGGCGTAATCTACCGATCTTAATGTAGAATGGCTGCAGGTTCCACGCTTTAGCGTACAATTCTATCTATGAAGTTTAAAAAAACAGCCACTGGCAGCATCACTTATTGTGAACAAACACCTCAAGAAATTGAAGTCACTTGGTTTGATGTGGATTTTTGGCGTGGACACTCCGCGGTAACTGGATCATCTAAAGGCCGTTATACCACTTGGTTTGTCGATGCCAGCAAGCTAGATCCCACGCAGCAGCAGTGGGTACTGCGCCATTATTATCGTGGTGGACTCATTGAAAAAGTCAGTCGTGATCAATATTTTTTCACCAGCCTCAAAAATACCCGTGCAGTCGCTGAACTCACTTTACTCGAAAATTTATACCAACAAGGGTTTCCAGTGCCCAAACCCATCGCTGCTAATGTAGAACGTAATGGGCTGTGGTATCGCGCGGACTTGATAATTGAGCGAGTGGATGGAGCTGAAGATTTAGTCGCTAGGTTAAGTAAGACAGCTATGACCGCTGAGCAATGGCAATCTTTAGGGCAATGTATTGCTCGTTTTCATCATCACGGTGTATACCACGCCGATTTGAATGCTAAGAATATACTCATTACCGCAGAGAAATTCTATTTAATCGATTTTGATCGTGGTGAAATAAGAACGCCTAAGGCGAATTGGCAACGCGCCAATTTAGACCGTTTACTGCGTTCATTTAGAAAAGAGCTGGCCAAATTGCCACAACTGGCCTTTACCGAGGCTGATTGGCAGCACCTGCATAGAGCTTATCACAGCGCATTAGCCAGTAAGTAAGCAGAGCCGTACATCGCTTACTTACACTTAATGCAATTGGCATTAAACGTTACGATTAATCAGTGATTCAACCAGCGCAAACTGCTTTTTCAGCGCGCCTCGGTTGTCTGCGACCACTTTCTTAGCAGCATTGCTCGCTATTGTATAAGCCTGCTTATTGCCGAAAAATTCAATTAACATCTGAGCTAATGGCTCACTTGCATCAACAATTTGCAATGCACCTTCATTTTGTAACAGCTGAGTGATCTCTTTGAAGTCCCAATGGTGAGGCCCTACAAAAACAGGTAAACCTACCGCTGCTGGCTCCAAAGGGTTATGTCCCCCTCCCTCGATTAAAGTGCCGCCGACAAAAGCTTGATCGCCCGCGGCATACAACGTCAGTAGTTCCCCCATCGTATCGCCAACGACAATTTGTGTTTGTGCTGTCACATCATCGTTAAGGCTACGTCGAGCCACCAGCATATTGGCTTGCTTTACGGCGGTAACGGCGGTATCAAACTGCTCAGGGTGCCGCGGCACCATCACCATCAATGCTGTTGGATAGTGCTGCATGACTCTTTGATGCGCTTGTAGCATTAGCTCAAACTCTCCAGGGTGAACAGACCCCGCCACCCAAATAGGCCGATGCTCTGCTTGCCAGCCCTCACGCACAGCCTTCGCGGCTTCAATGCGTGCGGGTGCCACATCTAACTCAAATTTCAGACTGCCACATACCGTCACCTTGTCTTTGTTGACACCGAGCTCAATAAAACGAGCTGCGGCTTGCTCTGACTGAGCAGCGATTGCATCTAAGCTTTGTAGCATTGGCAAGTTCAAGTGGGGGCGTTTTTGATAAGCATCAGCAGATTTTTGCGATAATCGAGCATTGGCCAGTAACACTTTGCTGTTATTACACTTTAGATAATGAATTAAGTTGGGCCAAAGCTCTGTTTCCATAATGATGCAGGTTTTCGGTGCCACTTGCGTTACAAACCGCCTGCTACACCAAGCCAAATCAAAGGGTAAATAACAATGCTGTACCTCATCACTAAACGCGCGTAACACTGCAGCAGATCCTGTTGGGCTGGTTGTTGTTACCGTAATCGTTAAGTGTGGGTAGTTCGCTTGGATCTGTTTTATCAACGGGATCGCCGCGATGGTCTCTCCCATTGAAACACAATGTAGTAACAGATCAGTTTGTTGTAAGCCTTTAAAGCCAAATCGTTCATTCCAACGACTGCGGTAATCGGGGCTTTTAAAAGCACGTACAGCGAGGTAGACCAATAACAGCGGCAAAATGAGGTAGAGCAAAGCGGAATAAAGGCTGCGATTCATGAATTTTTTTACTTTAGTGATTTTTACTTGAAGAATGACATCAATGCTAACATGATAGTCATAACTTAACGTAGATGCATAATCGCGAATATGTAGAGTTGCTCTCGCATTTTAGATTGCCAAGCAAAACATTCACTAAGCTTGGCGATTTCGTGGATATTAATCATTTAGGATGAATATGAAAACCCGTGACAAAATCGTACAAGCCAGCTTGGAGTTATTTAATCAGCATGGCGAAAGAGCTATCACAACCAATCATATTGCAGCCCACCTAAATATTAGTCCAGGTAACCTCTATTATCACTTCCGTAATAAAGAAGACATCATCCGCTCCATTTTCAGTCTCTATGAGCAACATTTAGAATCAGGCTTTCAGCCCTACGTAGACAAAGAGGTCGATGTCGATCTCTTGGTCGGTTACTTTGATGCGATGTTCTACACCTTATGGCAGTTCCGCTTTATGTATGCCAACCTTGCAGACATTCTTAGCCGCGATGAAGCGTTAAAAAATCGATATTTACAGGCGCAACAAGACGTTTTAGCACGCTCTAGCAGTGTCCTTATAAAACTGACTCAAGATGGTTTTTTAGCGATTAATGAAGAAAATATAGCCCCGCTTGCTGATACCATTAAAATGCTGGTTAGCTTCTGGATAAGCTATAAACTGACCCAAACACAGTCTTGTATCGGCTCAATCACCAAAGAGTCACTATATGAAGGGCTGCTTAGGGTGATCATGATATTCAAAGCCTATTCTACTCCGAATTCTACCGCCACATTTGAAAGGCTTGAAGAGTACTACCGGTCAATGGCGCTGAGTACAAGTACACCCTCTTAGTTTAATAAGGTGCTATCGCAATATCTTACTTGATGCCATTTTTGCAAAAAGTAACTTTTGAATTAACGTATCCTTGTCATTAAGCAGCCAAGGCATTGGCTTCTCATTAGCCATAATGACCTCTGTTGGCATTAAATTTTGGACGGCGGCACGTTCAAGTGCAAATCTAAGCGCCCGATGAAACAGCCAACGACACGAATTCATGAATATGGCGACCTCAAACACTAAAATACAAAACAAACAATTAGTTTAACTAATCTGAAACATACAGTAGCCCTAATCTAACTTATCTCGCTAGCGCTGCTAAAAAAAGGCTGTGGGGCTGGGCTGTTTAAGGTTAAAATGCCGCCACTCCAATAATCAAAACAATACTAATTAAGGAGAATTTAGGTGTCAAAGACCTCATTCTACGACCAAATAAATCAACAAATTACCGATGTAAAAGCAGAAGGCCTTTATAAGAGTGAACGCGTAATTGTTTCTCCTCAACAAACAGCAATTGAGGTTAATGGCGACCAAGTCATTAACTTTTGTGCCAATAACTACTTAGGTTTGGCTAATCACCCTGAGTTGATTAAAGCTGCCCATGGCGGGCTTGATGCCCACGGTTTTGGCATGGCATCAGTACGATTTATCTGTGGCACACAGGATATCCATAAGCAACTGGAAGCCAGTTTAAGCGCTTTCCTTGGCATGGAAGATACCATTCTTTACTCTTCATGCTTTGATGCTAATGCTGGTTTGTTTGAGACACTGTTAAGTGCAGAAGACGCGATTGTCTCTGATGCTCTTAACCATGCATCAATCATTGATGGTGTGCGTTTATGTAAAGCCAAGCGCTTCCGTTATGCCAACAATGATATGGCCGACCTTGAGACGCAACTAAAAGCCGCTAAAGAAGCCGGTGCACGTAATATCCTGATTGCGACTGACGGTGTATTTTCAATGGATGGCGTCATCGCTAACCTCAAAGGCGTATGCGATCTTGCAGACAAGTACGATGCGCTGGTAATGGTTGATGACTCACACGCTGTTGGCTTTGTTGGTCAAGAAGGTCGCGGCACCCACGAATTTTGCGATGTGATGGACCGTGTAGACATTATTACCGGTACTTTAGGTAAAGCACTTGGTGGGGCTTCAGGTGGATTCACTTCTGCTAAGAAAGAGGTTGTTGAATGGTTACGCCAACGTTCACGCCCATACCTCTTCTCTAACTCGTTGGCTCCTTCAATTGTTACCGCATCGATTCATGTTCTTGAAATGCTCAAAACAGGTCAAGATTTACGTGAAGCCGTTTGGGAAAACAGTCGTTATTTCCGTGAGAAGATGTCAGCAGCAGGCTTTACGCTTGGGGGCGCCGATCATGCCATTATTCCAGTAATGATTGGCGACGCCAAAATTGCGGGTGATTTTGCTAATCGTCTACTCGCAGAAAAAATCTACGTCGTTGGCTTCTCTTTCCCTGTGGTACCAAAAGGCCAAGCACGTATTCGTACTCAAATGTCAGCCGCGCACACTAAAGCGCAAATCGACAAAGCAATCGAAGCCTTCACCCGTATCGCTAAAGAGATGGGTATTATCAGCTAGAATTAAACCAAATAGGGTCACACGATGTTGTCACCCTAGTTGAATCAATTTAGCAGACTGCAACTGAGTGGTCTGTCATAGGTCATAAGATGAAAGCGCTTAGCAAATTAAAGCCTGAAGAAGGCATCTGGATGGTTGATGCTCCTAAACCTGAAATGGGACACAACGATCTACTGATTAAGATCCGCAAAACAGCTATTTGCGGTACTGATGTTCATATCTACAACTGGGACGAATGGGCACAGAACACCATTCCCGTGCCTATGGTTGTCGGCCACGAATATGTGGGTGAAGTCGTCGAGATGGGCCAAGAAGTACGTGGTTTTACCATTGGTGACCGAGTCTCGGGTGAAGGTCATATAACCTGTGGTCATTGCCGTAATTGTCGCGGTGGTCGCACCCATTTATGCCGTAACACTTCAGGCGTTGGTGTAAACCGTGAAGGGGCTTTTGCTGAATATTTAGTGATCCCAGCGTTTAACGCTTTTAAGATCCCTGATGATATCTCTGACGATTTAGCGTCTATCTTTGACCCCTTTGGTAATGCTGTTCATACCGCATTGTCATTCGACCTTGTCGGTGAAGATGTATTAATCACCGGTGCCGGTCCTATTGGGATTATGGCTGCCGCAGTATGTCGCCATGTTGGTGCGCGCCACGTGGTGATCACCGACGTTAATGACTATCGCCTCGAGCTCGCCGAAAAAATGGGCGCGACTCGTGCAGTCAACGTTGCTAAAGAAAGCTTAGATGACGTTATGAGCGAACTTGGCATGACTGAAGGGTTCGATGTCGGTCTTGAAATGTCGGGCGTACCCGCTGCATTTCACTCAATGCTCGACACTATGAACCATGGCGGTAAAGTCGCCATGTTGGGTATTCCAGGTGGCGAGATGGCGATTGATTGGAGCAAAGTGATCTTTAAAGGATTAATCATCAAAGGTATTTATGGCCGTGAGATGTTTGAAACCTGGTACAAGATGGCAAGCTTAATCCAGTCAGGCTTAGATTTATCTCCTATTATTACTCATCACTTTAAGATTGATGATTTCCAACAAGGTTTTGACGCTATGCGTTCAGGCCAATCAGGAAAAGTCATCTTAAACTGGGACTAGTTATTCCTATGGGGCTAACAGTAATGTCAGCCCCTTTTTATTCCACTATCACTACAGGTTTCCTATGTCAGCTTTTCAACACTTAAGTATCAACCAACTTATTCATATGCAGGAAGCCGCCGCCGATTTACAGATTGTCGATATAAGAGATGCCGCGAGCTTCGAAGCTGGACACATTGACGCTGCTGTTAATCTCAATAACGAAAACCTCAGTCACTTTATTGCTGAAGCTGATATGGATCAGCCCGTTATCGTTGTCTGTTATCATGGGATTAGTAGCCAAAGTGCGGCCACCTATTTAAGTGAGCAGGGGTTTGATCATGTTTATAGCTTGGATGGCGGCTATAGTGCTTGGCATCAGGCTAACGCGTAATACCAGTTCCATTAAATATGTGTTCAATTCAGAGCTCTTTCAGGGCTTTCAATTCTAGGCGCATTGTTGAAAAAATGGTTATTCCCTTTTAAGGCTATGCAACGCAACAGTGAAAGTCCTGAGAAGCTCACGTTGTGCGGGTTTAAAATCACTTTATACTACGCATGTGATTTTCGATATAGAATAACTATTAGCTACAACCCACTTGCTTGCCTAAAGTAATTTTAATTCCCGCTGAATGATCAACTATTTAGTGGAATTGGTATAAGAGGAAAGGTCGATGATAGAGATAGGCAGCTTACCCAATAGCAGAGCAGCGCAAGCACTCATCGACTACCTAAAAGGGCAAAACATAAACTGCGCAGTAGTGCCAGCCGAGCAAGGCGTTATGCTGGTATTGCACGATGATCCACACCTAGCTCGCGTACAGCAAGAGTATCAAGCCTTTCTAAGTAACCCTTATGATGAAAAATACTTAGCTGCATCATGGGATTATGGCGACACCCATACAAATTTAGATTACGGCAATCCCAAATTACTACTACTGAGCCAATTTTTGACGGGAGCGGGACCACTCACTTTAGGCGTGTTTTTCACCTGCGTTGTTATTTATGCCGCAATGAACCTCGGCTTTGCAAACCCTATCTTTGAAACTTTGTCATTTTTTGGCGCGACTTCACCTGCATCTTTCAGTGAATTTTGGCGACTATTTACCCCCAGTCTTATCCACTTTTCCGCAATGCACATCATCTTTAATTTATTATGGTGGTGGTACTTAGGCGGCAAGATCGAAAATAAAATAGGCTTTAAACCGCTGTTTATTCTTTTATTAATTGGCGGCACTCTACCTAACATATTGCAATATTATATGGCGGGCCCTAATTTTGGCGGGTTATCTGGGGTTGTATATGCCGTGGTCGGCTACACCTGGATTATGGGCGTTAAACGTCCTGAATCTGGAATAGGACTTCCCCCCGCCTACATCGGCTTTATGTTGCTATGGCTAGTATTTGGTTTTACCGATATGTTCGGTCTTTCTATCGCAAATGGCGCACATCTAGGCGGTTTACTTGTCGGCGTGTTACAAGGCTTTATCGATAGCCGCAAACAGCAGGTATAGCTTAATCTTGCCTTGCTGAAAATGCTTATACCCACGCCACTCGGGTATAAGCCCAATATTATGATTAAGCCATACTTAACACTCTCGCCACCAGCTTAGTGATGCCGTTATGCGCATCGACTATATTGTCCGCAAGCATATAAGCGGGCGTGCTCACCACCTTGTTGATCTCATCGACAACAATACCATCAACCAGAGCCACCTGATGGACTCCTCCTTGCTTTTCAAACGCTGCAGCGGTGCCAACATCAGATCCTATGGTGCCGACCACACCAGCTTCATAACACTGCGGGATCATGACGGGTGAGATACACATAAAGCCAACGGGCTTTTTAGCCTGAGTAAACTGACTAATGAATTGTTTTACACTGGGTTCAATAATATGATCGGCCCCGGCTAAAGCAAAGTTACACAGGTTTTTAGCCGCACCAAAACCACCCGGAATAATTAACGCCACGAATTCGTCAACATTAAGATCAGCAACCGGCTTCACATCGCCACGAGCAATTCGTGCCGACTCCACTAACACATTGCGATTATCGGCTTCATCAACTTCACCTGTAAGATGATTGACGACATGTAACTGAGCGATGTCAGGCGCAAAACATTGGTAACTAGCGCCAGAACGAGCAATCTCCAGTAAGGTTAAAACCGATTCATGCAGCTCCACACCATCGAAAACACCACTACCACTTAAAAGAACTGCGACTTTTTTCATTAAAATCTCCATTTATATATCATATTGTTTTAACAAAAGTGCAACGAAGCACTTGATCAGATTAATTATCGTGCTAAGTTATCACTGCACTTTATCAAACGGTGATTATTTGACCAAGGAATAGGTTTGTAATGCGAGCTAAAATAAAAAGTCCACATTTATAGTTTAATTATCTAAAATAGCACCCACTTCACACAATTAGATTTAATAGCTAATTTTCAATCACTTATGTCTTATCAGTTTTACTGATAGAAATCAGTGAATTTAAGTTTGCCTGTTCCATGCACAGAGTTATCCACAGGCTCTCTAATATTTATCCGTGGCTGAAACAGCCTTGATATGGCATGCTAGCGCCATCATCGAAATGCGATAAACGAATACCTAATATGCCTAAAATTGCCGACAACCCTTTAGTTCTTGTGGATGGTTCTTCTTACCTTTACCGCGCCTATTATTCTCCGCCTCATTTGACTAACTCTAAAGGTGAAGCAACTGGTGCAGTATATGGTGTGATCAACATGCTTCGCAGCCTTTTAAATCAATATAAACCTAGCCAAATGGCAGTTATTTTTGATGCAAAGGGTAAAACATTCCGTAACGACATGTATTCGGAATATAAGGCGCAGCGTCCGCCAATGCCTGATGATCTTCGTAGCCAGATAGCCCCCTTACATAAACTCATTAAAGCCCTAGGATTGCCGCTCGTGTGTATTTCGGGTGTTGAAGCTGATGATGTTATCGGTACGATTGCCACTCAAGCAAGTAAAGAGGGGCGTGCCGTATTAATCAGTACTGGTGATAAAGATATGGCGCAACTGGTTGACGAAAATGTCACCCTGATCAATACCATGACTAATACCATAATGGGACCAGCTGAAGTCACTGAAAAGTTTGGTGTGGGCCCAGAGCTCATTATTGACCTGCTCGCGCTACAGGGTGATAAGGCCGATAATATTCCCGGTCTGCCTGGCGTGGGTGAGAAAACGGCTTTAGCCATGTTAACCGGCGTTGGTTCAGTCGCTAATATTCTAGCGGCACCAGAAAAAATGCCTGCGCTTGGTTTTCGCGGCTCAAAAACAATGCCAGCTAAGATTATTGAGCATGGCGATATGCTCAAGTTAAGTTATGAGCTCGCCACCATTAAGCTCGATGTAGAGCTTGAACAAGACTGGCGCAAGATGGACATTGAGCCAGCAAACAAAGATGAGTTAATTAAGTGCTATGGCGAAATGGAGTTTAAGCGCTGGTTAGCTGAAGTCTTGGATAATAAATCAAGTTCAACAGCAGCAAGCGATAACACTGATGAAGTAGTGGTAAAGCAAGACATCACCGCCGAATATGACACAATTCAAACGGTTGAACAGCTCGATAGCTGGTTAGAAAAGCTTAGTAAAGCAGAGCTTATCGCCATCGATACTGAAACAACCAGCCTCAATTATATGGAAGCTGAACTTGTCGGTATATCCTTTGCCATTGAAGCAGGCAAAGCCGCTTACTTGCCGTTAGCACATGATTATATTGATGCGCCTGAGCAGCTCGATAAAGCAATGGTGTTTGCAAAGTTAACGCCTTTGTTAGAAAACGATGCCATCAAGAAGGTCGGTCAAAACCTCAAGTATGACATCAGCATTTTCGCTAATGCAGGCATCACCTTACGCGGCGTACAGTTCGATACCATGCTTGAGTCATACGTGTTTAACTCTGTAGCCACAAAGCACAACATGGACGACTTAGCCCTTAAGTATCTTGGTCATAAAAACATTAGCTTCGAAGAGATTGCCGGCAAAGGCGTAAAACAGATCACCTTTAACCAAGTTCCACTTGAGGTTGCAGCACCTTACGCAGCTGAAGATGCAGATATTACGCTAAGACTTCATCAACATTTGTGGCCTCGACTAGAAAAGCAGCCTGAGTTAGCCGGTGTCTTTACTGATATTGAACTGCCGTTAATTGATATTCTATCGACCATTGAGCGCCAAGGTGTGCTTATTGATAGCATGTTGTTAGGGCAGCAAAGTGAAGAGCTCGCCCGAAAAATAGATGAGCTTCAAAGTAAAGCGCATGAGATTGCTGGCCAGCCTTTTAACCTTGCCTCACCGAAACAGTTACAAGAGCTGTTTTTCGAGAAACTCGGCTACCCTATCTTAAAGAAAACGCCTAAAGGTGCGCCTTCAACAGCTGAAGAGGTACTGGTTGAACTCGCATTAGACTACCCTCTGCCAAAGATTATTCTTGAGCATCGTAGCCTGGCAAAACTAAAGAGCACTTATACTGACAAGCTGCCTTTGATGGTTAATGCCAAAACAGGGCGAGTCCACACCAGTTACCATCAAGCCAACGCTGCCACTGGTCGCTTATCGTCTAGTGAGCCAAACTTGCAGAATATTCCGATTAGAACAGAAGAGGGTCGCCGTATTCGCCACGCGTTTATAGCCCCGGCAGGGAAAAAGATTCTCGCAGCCGATTACTCGCAAATCGAACTACGCATCATGGCGCATTTGTCTCAAGATAAAGGCCTGCTGACCGCCTTTGCTGCAGGCAAAGATATTCATAAAGCTACTGCAGCAGAAGTATTCAATGTTGATTTCAGTGAAGTCACCACCGATCAGCGTCGTCGCGCTAAAGCGGTTAACTTTGGTCTAATCTATGGCATGTCAGCTTTTGGCTTAGCCAAACAACTTGATATCCCACGCGCAGAAGCACAGCTTTATATCGACACCTACTTTAAGCGCTATCCAGGTGTGCTGAAGTATATGGAAGAAACGCGCGCCATAGCAGCAGATCTCGGTTATGTGTCGACTCTGTACGGCCGTCGTCTATATTTACCGGCCATTAAGGACCGCAATGCCATGCGCAGACAAGCTGCAGAACGTGCAGCGATTAATGCGCCGATGCAAGGAACAGCTGCCGATATTATTAAGAAAGCCATGATCGATGTTGCCAAATGGATTGAAACGGAGACTCAAGGTGAGATAACCATGATCATGCAAGTGCACGATGAATTGGTATTTGAGGTAGATGCAGCGCAAGCAGAGACACTAAAAGTCAAAGTCTGTCAGTTAATGGCTGCAGCCGCCAAGCTCGATGTCGAATTACTCGCAGAAGCTGGTGTAGGCGACAACTGGGAACAAGCACATTAAGTAACCTAAGCTCAGTTACAGTCATTTTTCAGTTGGTTGTCTCGGCAACCAACTGAAATGATTAGTCTATGCGAGCAAAATCACCAACCCAAGCCCCCTTTAATAACGCCTCCACATTAATCGCTAAATAATTATCCAGTTTAAAGCCTAATATAAACCTATGTTTTTGAATCTGTAATATGAAATATATAGATCAATTAATGTGTTTTTATTGAACAAACCTTGAGATCCTCATCACATTATTGTGTCTTTTTTACAAAAACAGTTTTTCATAATACGGTTAATAGGGTAATATTCTCTGCGTAGGGTACAGAGGTTAAGATGTTCTATCTTTCAGACCTTTTTTAAATTCACTGATTTAAAGTGAATTGCCAAATTATGGCGCCTCAGCAAATCTAATTTGCTGGGGCTTTTTTTCGTCTAAAATTTACTTTAGAGTAATTACTTTAAATCGCTCAAAAAAAGAGTTATCATAGGTTCATTAAGTGCTACCAACTTAGGTTGGTAGGTCTTGAGTCTTGTTGAATTTAGCTTCTCCCCAAAAGAGCTAATTTACGCCGATGGTTTATTCCGTCGGTTTTTTTTTGCTTTCAAATCAACTTATGGCAATTCTAGCCATAAAAAAAACGCCCCTAAATAGGAGCGTTTTAATCAATCAACAACCTCGACGTTACTCGCCATCAGCTTCGTCTGCGGCTTCTACCGCTAACTGTTGCTTCAACCATTCAGGCTTACACCATTCATCCAAAATACCAAGGGCCTTGCTTTTACCTATACCTTTGAGCGATGAGAACGGTTCAACTTTTACCGCATCATCAAAATGACTTAGCTTCTTACGCACTTCATTTACCATCTTCATTCTGTCACTTTGGCCTAACTTATCAGCCTTAGTTAACAGTGCCAAAACTGGAATGTCGCTTTCTACAGCCCACTCGATCATTTGCATATCAAGATCTTTAAGCGGATGGCGAATATCCATCAACACGACCACGCCACCTAAACAATTACGCTTGAGTAAATACTCACCAAGCGCCAGTTGCCATTTTTTCTTGAGCGCCAAAGGGACTTGGGCAAAACCATAACCGGGTAAATCCACTAAACGACGATGCTTATCGAGTTTAAATACGTTGATGAGCTGAGTACGACCAGGCGTTTTACTGGTACGGGCTATCTTCTGCTCCGTTAATAGATTCAACGCACTAGACTTACCCGCGTTCGAACGACCCGCAAAGGCTATCTCTACCCCAACATCACCAGGCAGGTATTCATTTAAGTGTGCGATGTCTGGCGCACTAATTAAAAACTCAGCTTTACGGAAATCGATACGAGATTCACTCACAATTAACTCCAAAATTTTATCAACTAACTTTGTTAAATATCGAAGAGTTGCTTACATTTTCACAATTTCGTGTAAAATATTACCTCGATCACATAAAATACATTTTATCACGCTTGCGGGTCTCCCTAGTAAGCCCATGACAAATATTTTAATAAGAAGTTGGAACGCTATGAAAAAGTTAGCTCTTGCGCTGTCTGTTTTAGTCACAATATCTTCGCCAGTAATGGCTGAAGGTAATGCTGAAGCAGGAAAAACTAAAACCATTGTTTGTTCTGCTTGTCACGGCGTTGACGGCAACAGCATGATAGACATGTACCCTAAACTTGCAGGTCAACAATCGACCTATATCGAAAAGCAACTACATGATTTCCGCAGTGCGGCTAAATCAGGTGGTAAAGAAGGCCGTGCCGATCCAATAATGGGTGGTATGGCAATGATGCTTAGCGATGAAGACATCGCTGATGTCGCTGCATTCTATTCAAGCCAAATAAAGCAAGTGATCGACGTTAAAGACGTTCCTGCTTTAGGTGAACAGCTATACAAGGGTGGTGACTCCGCTCGTGGCGTCACGGCATGTATTGCTTGTCATGGACCTGAAGGCAAAGGCTCTGAAGCTGCTGGCTTCCCTGATCTTAGCGGACAACACGCTAATTATATCAAGATCCAACTAAATAAGTTCCACGATACAAGTCGTAACAACGACTTAAATGGCATGATGCAAGACATCGCTAAAAAGCTAAATGCTGACGATATGGACGCATTATCTAAGTATATATCAAGCCTTAAGTAAATATTAGTTAATCCTAAAAGGGCAGCAAAGCTGCCCTTTTTTATTTAACAAGATTAACGTTTACGTAAACTTCCCTTAAAAAACTTACTTGACAGCGATCACAGATTTCGGTTTAATGAGCCCCGTACCGAGATGAACCCAACTGTTAGTACAAAACTTTTAATAATAACTTTCAGATTTCGGTATCTATACATTTAAGATATAAGAATAAATTAACGACATAATAATAATATGATTGAGACCACTCACTAATAATAATAAGAGTAGAGATTTCTGTTTGAAATCCAGGTCGTAAGAATTTTAGTAAGGATTTTGGTTAGGAAGGCCAAAGCGCTATTTAGCATTTACCCTTACGTTCAGAGAAACACGCATAAATAGGAGAATGTTTGTAGGATACAAACATTGGCATAGGAAGCTAATTGCTTAGGATGCACTCGCTGGAAGCTTGTTATCACTGGAAGATACTTAGATACAACTAACATGGATGGTTACTTAGGCGTCATTGATAGACGATGAATTGAGATGTGTCATAAAGACCATCTACGGAAACTGTGGTCAGGAAGACAACAGGATTAACAATAAAGTGTCATGAAGACCAAAAACTAAAATAATTGCATGGAAAGCAATCAAAAAATAAGATGGATATTGACCGGGATCGTCACTAGCAAGTATGGATACTTGAAATAAGAATTGGTGCTAATTGCACTTTTATAGGCGACAGTTTATCTGTCGCCTTTTTTATTGCTCAAAAAAGCCGATTCACTGTATTCCATTCAAATTTCCTCGCGTTACAGTCAAACAACTTCGAAATACAGGGTTCACTATGTTGAGCAGACCTGGATTCAAGCTCGATAATGGCCCCAGGATTAACGACTTTCCGTCCGTGACTGTCTTCATGAAATAGCCGTTCTGGATATTCGAATTTAAAATCTTTGCTTATCGATAAAGAATACAAGAGCAGATGACTTCTCGCCTTGCTCTTCGAGAGCCCCGTAGGAACACTGCACTGCCTTATCCGGCTATCTTACTAGCGCTCTGAAACAAGCATTTTAAAGTCACTTGGGTATATAGCCATTCTACTT
>NZ_PJBM01000175.1:0-24332 GCF_002836075.1 Shewanella sp. GutDb-MelDb
TAATAAATGGATTTACAAGGAAGATGCAGGATGCACGTTAAGCAAGGATGATGCAGGGAGCACATATATAGCGGGAAAGCTAAAAAGAAGCTAGATCAGGGCGTACCGAAAGGTACGCCCTTTCTTTTATCTTTGATAAATTGCTCGGATTTATGTGAGAGATCTCTTACAGCTTCGTGCGAAATAAGGCTGATTACTTGCTGGTAACGAGTAGGTTTTTATTTAAAATAGTTTATAAACAGTGGCTTATGTTATTATTGTTGTATGACTAAAATGTGACTGCATGTTAAATGTTACTTATTGAGCCAATTTTTATGGGATTTTAGTTTATTATTTGATTGTGCAAGGAAGCATGACAGAAAGGATTTACAGATTCGGATGATCTAAGAGTGACGGAAGGATCCGCACTTAATATGGATAACTATCAAGGACGAGGCTTTCAAGGAATGATTGCCAGAGCGACCAAGGAGTGGTTAAACATTCCAGGATGGAAAGTTTTACTGCCTAGGAAGGTAGGATGCTACGGATAGTGAATGAATGGATTCTCAAGGATGATATTGGACACGCTTAGGATGAGCAAGCTTAGTAAAAGGATTACTGAGTAACAGGGATGAGTATCGAAAGATACAAGGAAAGAAAAGGAACATGGACGACGCAGGGAGCACAGTTACGCATGGATGGTGCAAGGAGCATTAAAATAGCAGGATGAGCTTACAAAGAAATAGCGAAAGCGCGTCTCCTATGGAGCCGCGCTTTTTCTTTGCCCCCAATTTGTGCTTTAGCGCAAAGATGAAGGCAATGGGTCCTGTTTAACCTAGACTGGGAATACTCTCAGCCTAGTTACTTACACCCACCAGAACTACAATTGCTTTTAGAGCGACCACCACAGCTTCCGCCGACAGACCCACGAGATTCTGGTGCATCATGCCATTCAGGTTCCGGAAAAATAGGCCACTGTACTTTGTGGATTTTTTTACCGTGCATCCACAAGCTTCCGCTATATTGATTAATGCCATCGGTACTAAATTCAAATAGGTATTTTACTTTCCAAGTGAAACCAGTACTGCCACCGAAGCTTGGCTTTGCTGTTTCCTGAGCGATGGCAAGCAGTTGTACCTTTTGTTTTTGGCACTCTTTGGTTGCAAAAGTACGGCTCATTTCCGCCATTTGCCTTAACTGCCAAAAAAAGGCGGCGATAACAACTACCGCTACGATTAATAAGAAATCTGTCATCATGCTTTAATTACCTTAAATAAGCCGCCAATAGCTGCAGAAAGCGCTGCACTTCGGTTAGGGTTTCGCAATTGAGTTAACAGTTGTGTGCGAATTAATGGAATAGCCACAATATCAGCAAAAATCTGGTTAAAGAAGTGTTGTTCTTGTTTGGCAAGTGCTTCTAAGTAGATACTGAGAGTTGGTTCATCTTTTAACGCTGACCAATTTCGAGCAGCAATGGTAATCAACATATCTGCGGATAAACCATTACAGCTGGCTAAATAAGCGATCGCTTGCTGACTTTGCTCAGGGTGAGATGCTAATGCCCTTAAAAGGTAAGCTTGGCTTTCTGTGGAAGCTGCAGCAAACTTTTCGAAAAGTTGTGTTGCGAGTTCATCGTCGATAGTTAGGTGCTCTAGGCACTGGCACATAGCAATTTGTACTTCTACTGCCGCGCGATCGAAACTGGCATTAATATGCTGTTGATGATCAAGTTCAGCCGCTCTAACACAAACATCTGCAATGCCCTGCATTCCGATGCTTTGCCAGTTTTCAGCTGGATGTTGTCCAGATAAATATTGATGAGCAAATTCATACTGGCTAGAGGCTTTTTCACCGAGTTGTTTTCGCACTAACGCGTTAAATACGGCTAACTTTTCTTGAGAAGGCTTAAAGTTAAAAGGGTGGTTAGCGAGTTGCTCTTGCTGCTGATCGGTTAAAGGTTGGGTCGGGTCTCTGCCTAAAGCTTCAATTATCATCTTGATGAATTGAGTGCGCGGCGCTGGCGAAAGCAAGCCACGTTCATCGAGCGCTAATTTTATAAACCAAATATAGTGTTGTTGGCTTGCATCCCAAAAGACAATCGCAAACTGAGCATGTCCCTGAATTGGAGAGGGATAAGGCGTGAGTAACGCTTCAATTTGCTGAAACGCCACCATATCGATATGTTGAACTCTACGGCCCATATCATAAACTTGGAATTGGGTTTTGGCCGTTTTAAGAAATTGGCTAAGGGTCGTTATTTCAGTCATATCGCTATCGAGTCAGTATTAATTAACCCACATTATAGGGATAACTGCGGCTAGATGGTATGATCTGATGCTAAATTTCATTTAGTAGTTTAAATTCTAGTTGGCAGTCGTTTATTGCACTGGAAGTGAAGGTGCTAAAGACGAGATTACGCTAGCACGGCCTAATAAATGCTCTTTCTAATTGTACTATTCATTCTCAATTCCCCCTGTGAATCTGTACTTATTATAAGCCTAAGTTAACCAGCAGAAAATGTTCTAAAGGAAAGAAAGCTAAGTGGTATAGGCCATTTGGCAGGCCTATTCATGCAACAGGAGTGTTAGCCTTGTTAACCTATTTGACCCGACAACAGCTTATTAAATTGCATGATGAACTCGTCATTGCTGCATTATGGAGTGCCACTCTACCGTCTGAAAGCGCGATGCAAAGTAGCGCGCCGTTTGCCTGTGATACCATGGCATTTGAACAGTGGCTGCAATTTATTCTAATCCCTAAAATGCATTATTTACTAGATAGTGCGATGCCGCTACCAAAAGCGATAGCGATTGCCCCCATGGCGGAACATGTATGGGCTGGCAAACCTGAATTTTGTCGCATAATTAAAACCATTACAGAATTAGATGAGCTATTAAGTGAAACAAACTAAAGCTGAATTAACCCAACCAGATGAGATAGATGAGGCGCAAGAGCTTACTGAGCTTGAAGAGTTAGGCCTAGAAGATGAGCCTGCACCTTATATCGAGATTTTATTTGAAGATGATGATGTTGTCGCTATTCATAAGCCTGCTGGCTTATTGGTTCACCGCAGTTATTTAGCGAGGCGAGAACGGTTTTTTGCTATGCAGCTAACGCGGGATAAAGTGGGGTGTCATGTTTTTCCTGTGCATCGCTTAGACAGGCCCACATCGGGTATATTGTTATTTGCTAAAAGCAGTGAAATGGCTAAGGCATTGTGTGAACAGTTTGCTTCTCATACGATTGATAAAGAATATTTAGCCATTGTTCGCGGTAATATGTATGACGCTGCAACCCTAGACTATGCGCTAAAAGTGGAGTTGGACGATTTAGGTGATAAAGATGTGGACCCCAATAAAGCCGCGCAAAATGCGGTGACTTCATATCGACCTATACTCAATAGCGAGATCCCTTTTGCCTCAGGTCGTTATGCAACGAGTCGATACGCACTGGTCCATCTTTCTCCACACACTGGGCGTAAACATCAATTGCGCCGTCATATGGCACATTTACGCCACCCTATACTTGGGGATACAACGCATGGTGATGGTAAGCAGAATAAATTTTTTAGAGATCATTTTGGAGTAAATCGATTGTGGCTCATAGCTAAAAAACTCAGTTTTAACCATCCAAGAACGGGCGAGCGAGTTAATATTGAAACCGAGCTCGAGCAGGAATGGCTAGACTTGTTTGAAGGGCTAGGATGGCAAGAAGAGGCATTGTCTAATGCTAACAATGCCATACAAGTCGCAGATAATTAAGAGGTAGGCTTACAGCTGTCTTTTAACTCATTAGTTGAAGTTTGTTCATTATTATACGAGGCTTTCAAATATTCTAGTTGTTTTACGGTATGGAAATAGCACATTCTTCTAATATGTGCTGAACGATTGAGGTGTTTACGGTGTTTTTGTCTGCAAGAGTGTCTCATTACGGCTGGTCCTCGTACACATTCACTTTTAATTGCTGCATTGCTTGCAGCAATGTTCATCGATACAGTATGTTAAGGATATAACTAAATGGCTTTTAGGCGAAGTAAAACATGAAAAAAGTGAATCTAGTTTTTGGAACAGTTTACGGTGGTGCGCAATATGTCGCAGAAACTTTACAACAGGCATTAACAGACTTAGGGCGTGAGGCTGTTTTGTATCAAAGCGACGAACTTGTAGGTTTTGTTCCGCCTCAAGATGAATTGCTATTGCTGATATGCTCGACAACAGGCCAGGGCGATCTTCCTGATGAGATCCAGTCATGGTTTTACGATATGCAGTCTAAAGCCCCATATCTGCCGGAACTCAAGTTTGGCGTAATAGGATTAGGGGATTCAAGTTATGAAACTTTTTGCGGTGCAGCTGAGCAACTAGCAGCGCTATTCGAAGAGCTTGGCGCAACACGTTTAGGTGATTTCTTAAAGATTGACGCCGGAGAAACCATGGAGCCAGAAGTCGAGGCGTTAGCATGGTTGCCTAGTTGGAATGAGCTCATTGATAAAGATCTAGCGGCTTAACTTTTTTACCCGTCGCCAAATAGGGACACCCTTTGGCGACGGGTCACTAAAATAATACTTGATCACGCTTCTGTGATCACTGAGCATCAAATACAGATGTCATCAAATGTCAGTTGCATTACATTCTAGATGTATAAATATTCACTTTCACTCAATCGACTATTAAGCCAATTTCACCTCATTTTCTATTATTTAACATTTTCTAGAACAGCTTACTTACCTTATATCTGCCGGGATTATAGCGATATTTTTGGTGCCAATATTGAGTGATTAAACGGCGTAGCAATCGCTGATGAGTCAATTCGCGCTATAGATTGATGGTTATTCATTAAAGTGGCCAAATAACTAATACTTTAATAATCGATTTGCTATTTGTCGGTTTATTATTTAGCCAAGGTTGTTTTCATCAATCAAGCCATTTAAATTAAACTTGGCTCATGTCACTTAAGATATGCGCAATCTGACCGCGAGAAAACCTATGGAACGTAAGGTACTGATGATTGACTGTGCCGATGCGCCAGGACTTATCACTAAGATCACGGGTGTGTGCTTTTCCCATGGCCTCAATATCGTTAAGAACAGTGAATTCGTAGATAACGCTCAGGGGCGTTTTTTTATGCGAACCGAACTAGAAGGGCTGTTTGAACCCGTTAGTTTGGTAGCTGAATTACAGAGCGTGTTACCAACAATAAATCATACTAAGTTGGTTGATGTCGGCAAAAAACGTATTGTGGTGATGGTGACTAAAGAGGCACATTGCATTGGTGACTTGCTGATTAAATCGTATTCCGGTGCGCTAGATGCTGAGATTGTTGCCGTTGTCGGTAACTACGATCTGTTAGCCCCTTTGACTGAGAAGTTTGATGTGCCATTTCATTATATTAGCCATCAAGATATGATTCGTAACGAGCATGAGCAAGCGATGTTGGACGTTATCAATGGTTATAAACCCGATTACGTCGTACTCGCTAAATTCATGCGGGTATTGACGCCGGAATTTGTGGGCCAATATCCCGATAAGATTATTAATATTCATCACTCATTTTTGCCCGCTTTTATTGGTGCGTCACCGTATAGACAGGCGTGGGAGCGAGGCGTTAAAATTATCGGTGCTACGGCTCACTTTGTGACGAACTCTTTGGATGAAGGTCCCATTATTAAGCAAGATGTTATCCCTGTTGATCACAGTTATAGCGTGGAGGCACTGTCGAAATGTGGCCGCGATGTCGAAAAAAGTGTACTCAGTAAGGCATTGCAACTGGTCATTAACGAAGATGTGGTGGTATACGGGAATAAAACGGTGGTTTTTTAGTGTTCGTGGTCAATAAAAAAGAGACTTTTGTCTCTTTTTTATGCCGAGAAAATAATTTAAAAATTAACAACGTAAAGATCGTCATCTTGCTCCGTTTGTGCAATATCCTTAATTGTTACAGTACCTCTAGCATAGGGCGCAATTTTTGCTGCTGTTTTATCAGCACCTGCATTAAGCGCAAAGTTATAAAATGATTCACCATTACAAACCAGTTTTGGGAATATTCGGCTTTTATTTATGCGGTAACTCTTCATTGTGCTGTTAAATTGATAGTTACTGTTGCTAGCACCTGCTTTACAGACCGATACGAGTGCGGTTTCCATTTGAGGTGTCATTGCTGCATTGGCGCTAAAAGTCATTGCTAGCGCGGTGCCTGCTATCGCGAAGAACTTAATCATGTCCTGCTCCTACTCTTCTATTTTTGGGGTCTCCATTGAGTAAAGCTCATTGCGTGTAGAATATTGTTACCATTGTGTAGCGAACTGTATCAAGGTGTGGAGTCTGGATCATTGTATGACTCTGGGTAACAAAATGTTTCATTCGAGCAGTGATTTTAGCAATGCATAAAAAAACCCACTAAAAAGTGGGTTTTTTATGGCGTAATCGAACACGTTAATCAACGATGCGTAATAGCTCGTTAATGCCAACTTTACTGCGTGTCTTAGCATCAACTTTTTTTACAATGATAGCGGCATACAAGCTGTATGTGCCACATTTAGAGGGGAGGTTACCAGAAACTACGACAGAGCCTGCAGGAACTCGACCATAATGAACTTCACCCGTCTCACGATCAAAAATACGCGTACTCTGGCCGATGTAAACACCCATTGAGATAACGCTGCCTTCTTCAACAACCACGCCTTCTACAATTTCTGAACGTGCGCCAATGAAACAGTTGTCTTCAATAATTGTAGGACCGGCTTGTAGTGGCTCCAAAACGCCGCCAATTCCGACACCACCTGATAGATGTACATTCTTACCAATTTGGGCACAAGAACCTACAGTCGCCCATGTATCTACCATAGAACCTTCATCAACATAGGCGCCTAGGTTTACATAAGAAGGCATCAATACCGTGTTACGACCAATGAATGAGCCTTTACGAACCGCAGCAGGCGGGACTACTCGAATAGCTTCTGCTCTGAAGCGAGCTTCATCATAGTCGGCAAATTTCATTGGAACTTTATCGTAGTACTTTGTTTCGCCGCCATCGATAACAGCGTTATCAAAGATACGGAATGAAAGTAACACGGCTTTTTTTAGCCATTGGTGAACATGCCATTCGCCATCAATTTTTTCTGCGACTCTTGCTTCGCCTTTATCTAGCATTGCAATGACTTTCTCAACATCTGCGCGAACACTGGGTTCTACTGATGCTGGGGTTATTTCAGCGCGAGCTTCAAAAGCCGCCTCTATACGTTGGCGTAAAGCCTCCATTTACTTCTCCCGGTATTATTGTTTATCAATATGTTTAAAGTGCACTGGTGAGTGCTTCTCGTAATCTTATCTGCTGCGCTTCATTTAACTGCTCGCCTTCGGCAGTTTGCAATAGAAAAAAATCTTCTGCTCTCTCACCTATGGTAGATATTTTCGCGGCTAATAATCGAGTTTCACAGCGATACAAGACTTCGCCAACTCTTGCCAGTAGGCCTGGTGAATCTAATGCAATGAGTTCCATCATACTTGTACCATGACGACGGGTAGGAGGGAAACTGACTTGAGTCGCAACTTTAAAAGGTTTCATCTTTCTTGACAGATTTCTGAATTTTGGTAACTTTGGTGTATCACTGCTTAAGGCTTTAATTAACGTTTTCTTAATACCTTGGATCCGCGATAGCTGCGAAACTGGCTTGCCATCTTGTTCTAAAATAACAAAAGAGTCTAGTGCATACTTATCTTTTGAGATCATGACTGTAGCGTCATGCACATTAATATTTTTATTGTCCAAAATTGCCATAACAGTGGCGAATAGTTTGGGTTTATCTTTACCATAAACAAACAGTTCAGTGCCGCCTCGGGTAGTATGTTTAGAGATCAATACTAAGGTTTCATCATTTTTGTGCTTAATGATTGATTCGGCGTGCCATGCTATTTGGTTCGGCTGGTGACGCAAGAAGTAATCAGCTTTAAAGCGTTGCCATAATGTATCTAAATCTTTCTCTTTAATACCACGGCGTATTAGGTCCTTTTTAGCTTTAGCTTGGTGTTCACGCACACGCGCCCTGATATCAACGGGTTTTTCTTTGCCTCTTGCTAATACCCGTTGTGTTGAAAAATAGAGATCACGTAATAGTGAACCTTTCCAGCTATTCCAGGTTTTTTCATTAGTGGCACATATATCCGCCACTGTTAGGCAGTAAAGATAGCTGAGGTGAACGGTGTCACGGACTTTTTCGGCAAAATCACCGACGACATCAGGATCTGATATATCGCGTCTTTGTGCGATGAATGACATAACAAGATGGTTCTCTACTAGCCAGCTGACCAGTCGTCCATCATGGTCGTTGAGCCCATGCTGTTTACAAAACTCCAGAGCATCAACGGCGCCTAACTTACTATGGTCGCCACCACGACCTTTACCAATATCATGAAAAATAGCCGCTAATACCAGTAAACCTTTTTTAGGCAGCTGGTTGATGAGTACCGAACCAAGCGGAAACTCTTCTCTCTGCTCTTGTTGAGAAAATCGATCGATATTAAGTAGCAGTCTGTGGGTGTGTTCATCTACGGTATACGCATGAAAAAGATCGAACTGCATCTGTCCTTCGATACGTTTCCAAGCGGGTAGATAAGCAGACAAAATACCATGGTTATGCATGAGTGATAGCGATACAATACCGCGTGGATGACGCAATATTTCCATAAAGAGTTCACGGCATCGTTCATCGCAGATTAGCGGTTGTGTTAGGGTTCTTCTGGCCAGTCTTAGGCTGCGTAAAGTCACCGCGTAAATAGACTTCACGTTAGAATTTTTGGCAACGCATAGGAACAATCGAAGAATGTTTTCTGGCGTATCAAACAAGTCAGGATGAAGACTTTCTATGAATGCTCCTCGTCGCTGGAATTGTTTATCAATCGGTATGACTTCTAATGCTTTAATATGGCCTAACGTTGCGCGTTTAAACAGTTGCAATAGCATTTGGTTAAGTTCCATTACCCGCCTGACTGTGCGGTAATAGCGCTTCATCATCTGCTCTACAGCGAGTTGGGTTTGGTCCTCATATCCCATTAAATCTGCAACTTGTCGTTGCAAGTCAAACAACAGTCGGTTTTCATCTCTGCCTGATATTAAGTGTAAGCAGCAGCGCAGTTGCCACAAAAAATCTTGGCATTCGAGTAACTCTGCTAACTCATGAGGCTCTAGAAAGTCATATACGACAAGATCTTCTAGCTTGTTAGCATTAAAATGCCGCATCGCGACCCAGGCTACGGTTTGAATATCGCGTAACCCGCCTGGGCAACTCTTTAAATTGGGCTCCAAATCAAATGCGTTGGCTTTAGTGTGACGGGCTATTTGTTCGTCACGTTTAGCGACATAAAAGTCGCTACTGGACCAAAAATCATCTTGGCGAATATTATAATAAAGAGTGTTAAATAGTGTTTGCGGACCGCATAGTAGGCGAGATTCAAGTAGATTGGTTGCGATAGTAATATCAGAGCGACCTTGCGAAAGGGTTTCATCTATGGAGCGCACACTGTGACCGACTTCTAGACCCGCATCCCAAAGGAAGGCGATAAAAGCACTCAAGGCTTGTTCAGCATCGACGGTTAACTCACCGTCGGTAAGAAACAGCAAATCGACATCGGATTGAGGGTGTAATTCGCCGCGCCCATAGCCACCAACTGCAATGAGTGAAATAGGAAATGCTTGTAAACCATGCGTAAGCCACTCTTTCTGTAATAGAGCATCGACATGCTGGCTGCGCTCACTCACGATCGCACGAATATCTGATTTATCATTAAACGAATCTAATAATGTGCAGTTTAAATCGATAAGAACACTTTTTGCTGTTTGGGCACTATTCATTATTATTTTCTTTAATGCGTGACTTTATTAGTGTGATTATCTATGCAAAAAAACTAAATTTGAAGGGCTTTATGACTATAAATCATATCGGGATTGTGAAGAGTGAGGTCTTAAGGGCAACTTACTTAGTAGATAGCTTGGCGATGGTGTTCATTAATACAAAAGTAGGCGTGATGAATCACGCCTATTAAACTTATTCTATTCAGTTGCTTAGTGATTAATTATGCGAGGTAAATCTTTTTCTTCTTCGCGTAAAGTAAGCACTTCGACACCGGTTTTAGTGACAAGCAATGTGTGCTCCCACTGTGCAGAGTTTTTGCCATCTGATGTGGTTACTGTCCAGTTGTCACTCTTGTCGAGGACACTGGTGTGACGTCCAGCATTGATCATTGGCTCGATGGTAAAGCACATACCTGGGCGAAGCACAGTTTTGTCATTATTCTTATAATGCATGACTTGTGGTTCTTCATGGAATACTGCACCGATACCGTGACCACAATAATCGGTCACTATGCTGTATTTTTCTAGCCCCGTTTTTTTAGATTTAATGAACTTTTCTATTAAAGTGCCAATCTCACCTAACTTCATACCTGGGCGGACTTTTTTAATACTAGCATAAAGGCTTTCTTGAGCTATACGGCAAAGACGAGCATTTTTAGGGCTAACATCACCGATTAAAAACATCTTTGAAGTATCACCATGGTAACCATCAACTATCACAGTAATGTCGATATTGAGGATGTCACCGTCAGCAAGAGCGGTGTCATTGGGAATACCGTGGCAAATAACACTATTCACTGATGTACATATAGATTTCGGAAAACCATGGTAATCAAGTGGTGCCGAAATAGCGCCGTTATCTTCAGTAAAGGTTGCGCAAATTTCATTTAGTTCGTTGGTTGTCACACCTGCTTTAATATGCGGTGCAATCATTTCGAGTACTTGGGCTGCAAGTTTCCCTGCGACGCGCATTTTGTCAATTTCTTCAGCTGTCTTGATTACTATGCTCATTCTTATGTCTCTTATGTCTTTTGATTGGTCGTCTTGCTTTGGAAGTATTATACCGCAAAAAATCCGCAAATATTTGTGCTTTTTT
The DNA here is from genome assembly GCF_002836075.1 of Shewanella sp. GutDb-MelDb. NCBI lineage: Bacteria > Pseudomonadati > Pseudomonadota > Gammaproteobacteria > Alteromonadales > Shewanellaceae > Shewanella > Shewanella sp. GutDb-MelDb. The sequence continues at coordinate 10,919 of NZ_PJBM01000175.1, forward strand.
TCTAAATATGGTATAAAGCGCGCCGTTATGGTTGACTCTTGACGTTCCACTTCATGTGGGAAGCTAAGCGTTAATCTGGCCGCCATTATACATGGCTAATGCTAAATACTAAATCACACACATATCGACACGTTCTTCGGGGTGCCCTTAACCGGGTCGAAGATATGGGATATGTGGAGGTCTAACCCCCAAATTATTTAAAGGTAAATAAAATGACTACAGTTTCAATGCGCGACATGCTTCAAGCCGGTGTTCACTTCGGTCACCAAACACGTTACTGGAACCCAAAGATGAAGCCTTTCATCTTTGGCGCACGTAACGGCGTTCATATCATTAACTTAGAGCACACAGTGCCTATGTTCAATGAAGCATTAGCGTTCATTAGCAACATCGCTTCTAAAAAAGGTAAGGTTCTTTTCGTTGGTACTAAGCGTGCTGCGAGCGAAGCTATCAAAGAATCTGCTGTTTCTTGTGACCAGTTCTACGTCGATCACCGTTGGTTAGGTGGTATGTTGACTAACTGGAAAACAGTTCGTCAATCAATTAAGCGTCTTAAAGATCTTGAAAGCCAGGCTATTGATGGTACTTTCGACAAGCTTACTAAGAAAGAAGCGCTTATGCGTACTCGTGAACTTGAGAAGCTAGAAAAATCTCTTGGTGGTATTAAGAACATGGCTGGTCTTCCAGACGTGATCTTCGTAATCGGTGCTGACCATGAGCATATTGCGATTAAAGAAGCTAACAACTTAGGTATTCCAGTTGTTGCTGTTGTTGATACAAACTCTTCTCCAGACGGTATCAACTACATCATTCCTGGTAATGATGATGCTATGCGTTCGATCCGTTTATACACTGAGTCTGTTGCTACCGCTGCTAAAGCTGGCCGTAACCAAGACCTAGCTGTTCAAGCTGAGCAAGACGGTTTCGTAGAAGCTGAATAATAAGGTCGATGATTTTCATCTCCCCTTATTAACCAAGATACTTGATTGGTAAACAGGGGCCTCTGGCCCCTGTTTTATATCTATTGAATTTGACGAATTATCTGTAGAGGATTTAACAATGGCAATTACTGCTGCCCAAGTTAAAGAACTTCGTGACCGCACTGGCGCTGGCATGATGGACTGTAAGAAAGCATTGACTGAAACTGATGGTGACATCGAGCTTGCGATTGATGCAATGCGTAAGAGCGGTGCTGCAAAGGCTGCTAAAAAAGCGGGTAACATCGCTGCTGAAGGTACAATTCTTATTAAGAATGGCGAAGGTTTCGCTGCACTTTTAGAAGTTAACTGTCAAACTGACTTCGTTGCAAAAGACGCAAGCTTCCTAGCATTTGCTAACGCCGCTCTAGAAGTTGCTGTTGCATCTAAAGTGACTATCGAAGAATTGAAAGCACAGTTTGAAGAAACGCGTGTTGCACTTGTGACTAAGATCGGTGAAAACATCAATGTACGTCGTATCGAGTACATTGATGGTGCAAACCTTGCTACTTACCGTCACGGTGAGCGCATCGGTGTTGTTGTTGCTGGTGAAGCTGACGAAGAGACTCTAAAGCACATTGCAATGCACGTTGCTGCTTCAAAGCCTGAATTCGTTAACCCTGAAGATGTTCCTGCTGCTCTTGTTGCAAAAGAAGAAGCACTTCAGATCGAAATCGCTATGAACGAAGGCAAGCCTGAAGAGATTGCTAAGAAAATGGTTCTAGGTCGTATGAAGAAGTTTACTGGTGAGATATCTCTTACTGGCCAAGCTTACATCATGGAACCTAAGAAAACAGTTGGCACTATTCTTAAAGAGAAAGGCGCTTCTGTTTCAAACTTCGTTCGTTTAGAAGTTGGCGAAGGTATCGCGAAGAAAGTAGAAGATTTTGCTGCTGAAGTAGCTGCAACTCTTGCTTCTACAAAAGGTTAATCTCCTTTTGTAGTCAACATAAGACCGTAGCAACTGCTGCGGTCTTATTGTATTTACTGAAATAACTTTATGATGTAAGAGATGAATACTGCATTGTGAGGCTATTTGAGTATACAATTCCCTAAAGCCATTATCAGGACTAATAAATATGAGTACCAATCCTAAACCTGCTTATCGCCGTGTTCTTTTAAAACTAAGTGGTGAAGCGCTAATGGGTGAAGAAGGCTTCGGCATCGACCCTAAAGTGCTTGATCGCATGGGACAGGAGATTAAAGAACTTGTCGAATTAGGTATTCAAGTCGGTGTTGTCATTGGTGGTGGTAACTTGTTTCGTGGCGAAGGTCTAGCACAAGCTGGAATGAATCGTGTTGTCGGCGACCATATGGGTATGCTGGCTACGGTTATGAATGGTTTGGCGATGCGTGATTCATTGCATCGTGCTTATGTAAATGCACGTTTGATGTCAGCAATTCCATTGAAAGGTGTTTGTGATGATTACAACTGGGCTGAAGCAATTAGTTTGCTAAAGTCAGGTCGAGTCGTTATTTTTGCTGCGGGTACCGGTAATCCATTCTGTACTACAGATTCTGCTGCATGTTTACGCGGTATTGAAATTGAAGCAGAGATTGTGATTAAAGGAACCAAGGTTGATGGCGTTTATTCCGATGACCCAGTGAAAAACCCTGACGCGGTTAAGTATGATCAAATGGTATACAACGAAGTACTCGACAAAGAATTAAAAGTGATGGATTTGGCCGCATTTACATTGGCCAGAGATCACAATATGCCAATACTTGTTTTCAACATGAATAAACCTGGCGCATTGCGTCGCGTGATCATGGGCGAGCAAGAAGGCACACTCATTAACGCTGGTTAATTAGCGCAGTGATTATAGCCCATAGTGGGTATTCAAGCTGTAAGTAAACAGGTTTCGACAATGTGACTCTAGGTTGAGTGCTACTCTGCATTAGCAGATGCTAGCCTAGGTAACATTGTCACACGCGACAAGGCATGTGTAGTAATTTAATCATACACTTGATGTGTTTTGATTATATGCTTTACAGATTTTTACTCGTCTGGCGCAAAGAAACGAGTCTAATAGGCCTCAAAAGGCAATTAGCTCCTAGTGACTAAAAAGGACATATAACGTGATAAATGAAATTAAAACTGATGCAAAAACACGCATGGACAAATGTATCGAGTCTACAATAACTCAAATGGCTAAAGTGCGCACAGGCCGTGCCCACCCAAGCTTACTCGATACTATTAAAGTACCTTATTATGGCTCTCTTACGCCGCTAAAGCAGGTTGCAAGCGTTTCTATTGGTGATGCTCGCACACTCAACGTATCGGTATTTGACCGTACTATGATTGCTGCTGTAGAAAAAGCGATCATGAGCTCAGGTCTTGGTTTGAATCCAATGTCTGCCGGTGCCACTATCCGTATTCCTCTGCCTGCATTGACAGAAGAGCGTCGTAAAGACCTCATTAAAGTTGTTCGCGCAGAAGCTGAGAATAGCCGTATCGCGGTTCGAAATGTACGCCGTGATGCAAACTCTGATGTTAAAGCACTAGAGAAAGATAAAGAATGTACAGAAGACGACGTTCGTCGTTCAGAAGATGAAGTGCAGAAGTTTACTGATGCACATATCAAGAAAATAGATGAAATTCTAGCGGCAAAAGAAAAGGAACTGATGGAGTTCTAATTTTGAGCGCCATCAGAGTTTATAGCGCTTTCTTAAAACGTGTAGTACGTTATCGCTCACGCCTTAGGCTAAAAGCTTAATGGTTGATTGAATATTGAGCGTGAAACAGAAACAGGCTATAGAGTTCAGACGCCGTGTAGAGTTATACTACACGGCGTTTGTCTATTTTAAGGGTTGTAATAGATGTCATTCGATTCCCAATCTGACACTGATTTGTCAGAGGCATTACCAGGAGCGCTTTCTGCTTTGGTAAAACAGTCTATACCTAAGCATGTTGCCATCATAATGGATGGCAATGGGCGTTGGGCACAGGCGCAAGGGAAGCCACGAGTCTTTGGTCATAAGGCGGGTGTTAAGGCGGTTAGACGTGCGGTGAGTACAGCACGAGCCTTAGGAGTTGAGTCATTAACTTTGTTTGCCTTCTCCAGTGAGAACTGGCGTCGACCGGATAAAGAGGTCAGCTTGTTAATGGAGCTGTTTTTTACGGTATTGCAACGAGAGCTGAAGTTACTCGATAACAATGGCGTGCGACTCAATATTATCGGTGACATAAGTCGCTTTTCAGCGCGGCTGCAAAAGCAAATCGCAACAGCCCAAGAAAGAACCGCTGGAAATAGTGATTTAGTGTTAAATGTAGCGGCTAACTATGGTGGTCGCTGGGATATTATGCAAGCAGCACAAAAGCTAGCGATGAAAGTTGAAGCGGGTGAAATGAGCAGTGAGCAGTTCACCGAAGAAGCGTTAAATGAGCAGCTATGCATGCATAACCAATCTGAAGTTGATTTAATGATCCGCACTGGTGGCGATTATCGAATCAGTAATTTTGTCCTTTGGCAGGCAGCATACGCAGAGTTAGTCTTTACTGACACGCTATGGCCAGATTTTGACGAGGATGCTTTCAAAGATGCCGTCGTTAAGTTTGCTAGCCGACAGCGCCGTTTTGGTTTGACTGGAAATCAAATTGATACTATTCGCGCTTTGTAATAATAAAATGAGGGAAGTTTTTTGCTAAAACAACGAATAATAACAGCAATATGGTTAATCCCCTTGGTTTTTGGCGCCATATTTGGTTTGCCAACTGAGTACTTTTCGTGGGCACTATTGGGCGTTTTTCTCATTGCCGGTAAGGAATGGGGCCGCATCATTGATAGTCAGTGTGAAATGACTCAATGGAGCTTTACCATCACCATTGGCGTGTTGCTTATCGCGCTTAATATTATGGTGCCCGCTGACGAAATATGGGTTAGAGGCATGATGCACCCGATATTTTTAGGGGTGATAGCGATGGGCGGCCTATGGTGGCTTATCTCATTTATGATGGTGATTACCTATCCGCGAGGTGCTGGGTTCTGGAAAAAGAGCCACATGCTTAAATCAATGTTCGGTCAGCTTACCTTAATCCCCTGTTTTGTTTCTTTACTGTCTCTTAAAGCGTTAAGCACTGAAGCATCGCCATACTACGGCGGCACGCTTGTGTTTCTGGTGATGTTAGTTGTTTGGGCTACTGATTCTGGTGCTTATTTTGCGGGTAAGGCCTTCGGTAAGCGAAAACTGATGCCCAATGTTAGTCCAGCTAAAACCATTGAAGGTTTATTAGGAGGACTCGCAACAACCATGGTGATTGTGGCAGGCGTAATGTATTTCTCGCCTGAACAAGAGCTAGGCCTATTGATCGCAGTGACTTTATTTACAGCGATTGCCTCAGCCGTTGGTGACCTATCTGAAAGCATGTTTAAGCGAGTCGCTAACATCAAGGACTCAGGTACGATTTTACCGGGTCATGGTGGCATATTAGATCGCATTGATAGCTTAACTGCCGCGTTACCAGTATTTACCTTAATTTATATAGCTTTTTGGATGTAACTGTATGCAAAATATGGTGATTTTAGGCGCGACAGGTTCTATTGGTGCTAGCACGTTAAGCGTTGTAGAGGCGAATCCAGAGCAATATTGTGTATTTGCATTAGTGGCCAATACCAATGTCGAAAAAATGCTCGAGATTTGTATTAAGCATCGCCCTAAGGTTGCCCATATGGTTGATGCCAAAGCGGCTAGTGAGCTTAAACAGCAGCTACCTAGCCATTTAGCCGTTGAAGTGACAACAGGCGAAGATGAACTTTTTTCTCTTGTGAGCAGCGCTGAAGTTGATACTGTCATGGCGGCGATTGTCGGCGCGGCAGGATTGCCGTCAACCCTCGCAGCGGTTAAAGCCGGTAAGCGAGTGTTACTGGCGAATAAAGAGTCACTGGTGATGTCTGGTGAACTCTTTATTAACGCGATGCAAACATCTGGCGCACAAGTCTTACCTGTCGATAGTGAGCACAATGCCATTTTTCAATGTTTATCTGAACGCACTCAGCTTGAGATTGGTCGATGTGATTTAAATGATGCTGGTGTGTCACACATCTTGCTAACAGGGTCCGGTGGACCTTTTTTGACATCTGAACTTTCAACACTCTCATCGATGACTCCGGCGCAAGCTTGTAAACATCCTAATTGGTCGATGGGGCGGAAGATTTCTGTCGACTCAGCGAGCATGATGAATAAAGGCTTGGAATATATAGAAGCACGTTGGCTATTTAATGCTCGTGCTGATCAGATAAAAGTGGTTATTCATCCACAAAGCCTGATTCACTCTATGGTGCAGTACCGTGATGGCTCAGTTATCGCGCAATTGGGTAACCCAGATATGCGTACTCCGATTGCTCATTGTATGTCTTTTCCACAGAGAATTAACTCAGGAGTTGAACCTTTAGACTTTTTCAAAGTCGGACAGTTAAGCTTCTTAGAACCTGATTTTAATCGTTTCCCTTGTTTGGCGTTAGCGATAGAGGCTTGTCACCAAGGACAAGAAGCGACCACAGTGATAAATGCTGCCAATGAAATTGCAGTGCAAGCGTTTTTAGATGGCAAGATACGTTTTACCGATATAGCAATCATCAATGAACAGAGCTTAAAGCAAGTAACAGCTGATTCATTAACCAATATTGACGATATTATGGCGCTCGATAGTCAGTCTCGTCGATATGCATTCGAAGCGGTTAGCAAGCTCAATTAGTTCAAAGGAAGGGAATGATAGATTTTTTTTGGAACCTAGGTTCTTTTATTGTTGCACTCGGTATTTTAATCGCCGCGCATGAGTATGGTCATTTTTGGGTGGCTAGAAAATGTGGTGTTAAGGTAGAGCGCTTTTCAATTGGTTTTGGTAAAGCGATTTTTCGCCGAACGGGTAAAGATGGCACTGAATATGTGTTAGCAATGATCCCTCTTGGTGGCTACGTAAAAATGCTTGATGAGCGTGTCGATGACGTGCCAGAAGCGTTAAAAGATCAAGCCTTTAACCGCAAAAATGTTTGGCAACGCATTGCTATTGTCAGTGCCGGCCCAATAGCAAACTTCATTTTCGCCATTATCGCGCTCTATGCCATGTATCTTATTGGCGTACCAGCAATTAAACCGATTATTGACTCTACGATAGTTGGCTCTCCAGCAGCACAAATAATTGTAAAAGAGCCATTACAAGTGCTGTCTGTCGGCGGACAAAAAGTTAAGGACTGGGAAGAAGTTAATCTCGCACTTGCTGGTCACATAGGTGATAAGCAAGTCAACATTTCTGTTGCACCGCTAAGTCGCCTAGAAGGCACTCTTTCAGGGGAGCAAACATACACTTTAGACACGAGTGAGTGGAGATTCGATCCAGAAAAAGAATTACCGATAACGGCTATTGGTTTGGGGATGTACCGTCCACAAATTTTGCCTACACTGGCGTTAGTCAGTGAAGATGGAGCCGCAGGGCTTGCCGGCATTGAAGTGGGCGATATATTAGTAGCTGTTGATGGTGAGCGGTATACCGAGTGGACACAATTTGTTAACCTAATTCAGCAATCAGCAAATAAAAGTGTCGATCTCACGGTGAGAAGAGATGGCGAGCAGCTAACACTAAAGGTGACACCTAAGTCACGTGAAAACGCTGCTGGTCAAATTGAAGGTGTGATTGGGGTTGCTCCGACATCTGAACCTTGGCCAGAAAACATGAAGTTACAACTAGAATATGGGTTTATAGACTCTTTTCCAATTGCAGTGGATAAAACATGGCAACTTGTCTCCGTCAGCATTAAGATGATCGGCAAGTTATTAACTGGTGATATTTCGGTTAAAAATCTGAGTGGGCCTATTTCTATTGCACAAGGTGCAGGAAATAGTGCTAATGTCGGATTGGTTTACTTTTTAGGTTTTCTTGCTTTGATTAGCGTGAACTTAGGCATTATTAATCTTTTGCCTTTGCCAGTGCTAGATGGAGGACACCTTTTGTATTACTTCGTTGAAGTGATTACAGGCAGGCCTGTACCTGAAAAGGTTCAGGAAATTGGATTCAGAATTGGGGCAGCTATGCTGTTGACGTTGATGAGTGTAGCGCTCTTCAATGACTTTTCCCGACTCTGATCAAGGACAGACAAATAATTAGAAGTGCTCTATGAGATTGAATAAAATTTTTGCCTCGATGTTATTAGTCGGAGCGTCTTTTTCAGGGAACGGTTGGGCAGATACATTCCAACCTTTTGAAGTAACTGATATCCAAGTTGAAGGTTTACAGCGAGTCGCACTGGGTGCAGCTCTGCTAAATCTACCAGTTAAGGTAGGTGACACTGTTGATCAATTAAAATTGCAGCAAGCGATTAAGAGCTTGTACGCGTCAACTAACTTCGAAAAAATTGAAGTGTTACGCGACGGTAATGTTTTGGTGGTGAAAGTCACTGAAAGACCGACAATTAGCTCTGTTACCTTTGAAGGTAACAAAGATATTAAAGATGAACAGTTGCAAGAAAGCCTTGACGGTTCCGGTGTTAAGATTGGTGAGTCACTCGACCGCACCATGCTATCTGGCATCGAAAAAGGTCTACAAGACTTTTATTATGGCGTCGGTAAGTACGGCGCTAAAGTCAAAGCGGAAATTGTAAATCTACCGCGTAATCGCGTCGAACTTAAGTTTACGTTTACCGAAGGGCTTGCCGCCGAAATTCGTCAGATCAACGTTGTTGGTAATAGCGAATTTAGCGATGAAGAGCTTATTGGTATGCTTGGGCTTAAAGATTACGTTGCGTGGTGGGATCTGTTTGGCGAACGTCGCTATCAGAAGCAGAAACTACAAGCCGATTTAGAAACCATTAAAACCTATTATCAGAACCGTGGTTATATTCGATTTGATGTGACTTCAACTCAGGTCGCCATGACGCCAGACCGTAAAGGTCTTTATATCACTATTAATGTTGATGAAGGCGAACAGTATAAAGTTAAAGACGTTAACTTAACTGGTGATTTGATGGGGCGCGAGAAGTTACTTCAAGCCATTTTACCTATCAAAGAAGGCGATATGTATAACGGCGGCGATGTGACATTTACCGAAGAGATGTACGGTAAATATCTTGGCCGTTATGGTTACGCTTATCCAGAAGTGAAGACTTACCCTGAGATTGATGACGAAACAAAAGAAGTGACGTTAAACATCAATGTTAAACCGGGTAAACGTGTTTACGTGCGTAATATAAACTTCTCTGGTAATACTGTTACTAAAGATGAAGTAATGCGTCGTCAATTACGTCAAATGGAAGGTGCTTGGTTAAACTCTGCTCAAGTAGAATTATCAAAGTCTAACCTTAACCGTTTGGGTTACTTTGAAACCGTAGATACAGAAACCGTGCAGGTCCCAGGTACTGACGATTTAGTCGATGTCGCATTTAACGTTAAAGAACAGCCATCAGGCTCGTTTAACGCCGGTGTTGGTTACGGTACTGAATCGGGTCTTAGCTTGCAGTTTGGTGTGCAACAGAGCAACTTCTTAGGTACAGGTAATCAAGCGGGTATTAACTTGAATACCAACAAGTATTCTAAGAACGTTAACCTGTCATTTACCGATCCTTACTTTACTAAAGATGGCGTCAGCCTCGGTGGAAGTATTTATTGGAGTGAGTTTGATGCCGATGAAGCTAACCTTGAAGCCTATAAAAACAGCTCCTATGGTATTTCATTAAACTCAGGCTTCCCTATTAATGAATATAACCGCATAAACGGTGGTATTGGTTATCGTCATAACGAAATTTCAGAGATTTCTGCATACGAGCAAGCCATTCGTTTCTATGATATTTACCGGGACTCGGACGATCCAAATGCTGGATTGAGTTTCGATAACTTTGAGATGAACCTAGGTTGGTCACGTAGTAACTTGAACCGTGGTACTTTTCCATCAGACGGTTCATCGCAACGTCTAAATGGTAAAATGACGGTTCCTGGTTCTGATCTACAATATTTTAAAGCCGATTTTGATACTAACTTCTACTTTCCAATTAATCGAAGCCAGAGTTTCGTCGTGTTGGCACGTGGTCGTTTAGGTTATGGTAACGGTTATGGTCAGTTTAATAATAACGACCAAATCCTACCGTTCTGGGAAAACTATTACTCAGGCGGAAGTAGTTCATTACGTGGCTTTAAATCGAATTCGGTAGGTCCTCGTTCTTTCTACCTTTACCGTGGCAGTGAGCCTTGCTCGCCAGATCCATCTGGTAGTGGTTGCTCATTACCCGGTGACCCAAATCAAATTCAAGTTAGCTCGGGTCGCTCAATCGGTGGTAATGCGATTGCGACAGCCAGTTTAGAATTAATTGTCCCTACGCCATTCTTAGATGAAGCGTATACCAACTCGGTACGCACAAGCTTCTTTGTGGATGCGGGTAACGTATGGGATACTGAGTTTGACTATGAGTCGTATCGTTATCTTCCTGTTGAAGAGTTTGATAAACTTGAAGATTATAGCGATCCGAATCGTATTCGTGCCTCTTGGGGTATGAGTGTGCAATGGTTATCACCGATGGGTCCTATGGTGTTTAGTCTTGCATGGCCAATCAAGGAGTATGAGGATGATGAAACAGAGATCTTCTCATTCAATATTGGTAAAACTTTCTAAAAATAATTTAAATGTAATCGGCAAGTTTTGCTGAGATAAAGGAGTATGTTTTGAATAAGATGTTAAATCGCGCAATGATGGTATTGGTTCTTTTAGGTGCACCACTAGCAGCGCACGCTGAAAAAATCGCAGTAGTTGATATGCAAGCTGTATTTGAGCAGCTACCTCAGCGCGAACAGGTTAACGAGACCTTGAAAGCTGAATTTGGTGACCGTGTTGCCGCAGTACAAAAGATGCAAGAAGAGTTACGTGGTTTGCTTGAAAAGCAACAACGTGATGCAGCATTAATGAGTGACTCTCAGAAGACTGATATGGTTCGTAAAATGGAATCAATAAAAGCTGAGCTACAACTTAAAGGTAAAGCGCTGGACGAAGATATGCGTCGTCGTAACGGTGAAGAGCAAAATAAGTTGTTGCTTGAAGTTCAAAAGACAATCAACACCATTGCTGAAAAAGAACAGTATGACATGGTGTTACAACGTGGCGCAGTTATCTACGTTAAGCCATCTGCTGATATCAGCAACAAGGTTGTTGAAGCACTCGGTAAAGGCAAGTAAATAGATGAAAAGCTATACTTTAAGAGTACTGGCTGACCATTTAAATGCAGATGTTCAAGGTGACGATTCAGTTGAGATTTCAACTGTCGGCACTTTGGCCGGTGCAGGTTTAGGTCAAATCTCTTTTTTGGCGAATGCAAAATATCGCTCGCAGCTGGAAACAACAGCTGCGTCGGCGATCTTGATGACGCCTGCAGATGCCGAAGGTTTTAACGGCAATGCCATCTTACTTAAAGACCCTTATGTTGGTTTTGCGCGCATTGCACAACTGCTCGATACCACTCCAAAGGCGGCTGACAATATCCATCCTTCAGCACAAATAGCAGCTTCTGCTATGCTAGGAGATAACGTTGCGATTGGTGCTAATGCGGTTATTGGTGACAATGTTGTTCTTGGGAATAATGTGCAAGTAGGCGCCGGAAGCGTGATTGGTCAAGACAGTATTATTGGCTCTAACACCTTATTATGGGCTAACGTAACTGTTTACCATAATGTGCATTTAGGCCAAGACTGCATCATTCATTCGGGGGCTATATTAGGCTCTGATGGATTTGGTTATGCTAATGAGCGAGGCCAGTGGATTAAAATTCCACAAACGGGCGGAGTACGCATTGGCGATCGAGTTGAGATCGGTGCTAATACGACCATTGACCGTGGTGCAATAGACCATACAGAAATTCACGACGGGGTTATTTTAGATAACCAAGTCCAAATTGCACATAATGATATTATTGGTGCTAATACCGCTATTGCGGGGTGTACCGTTGTTGCAGGTAGTGTCACTATTGGTAAACATTGTATTATTGGTGGTAATTGTGCAATTTCAGGTCATTTGAGTATTTGTGATGGTGTCCATATTACTGGCAGCACCAATATCACCAGTATTATCCGTGAGCGTGGAGTCTATTCTTCAGCGACCGTCGCCATGGATAACAAGGTGTGGCGTAAAAACACAGTTCGCTTTAGACAGCTTGATGGGCTTTTTCAGCGCGTTAAGATGCTAGAGAAAAACGTAAAGTAAATGAATAGCTGCCGTGTGCAGGTTAAGGAATAAGTTTCGTGTCAAATCAATTGAATACAATGGATATCAAAGAGATCCTAAAGTTTTTGCCTCATAGATATCCGTTTTTATTGATTGATAGAGTATTGGATTACACTCCGGGTGAATCCTTGCATGCTATCAAAAACGTCACTATTAATGAGCCATTTTTTCAGGGACATTTCCCGGTTCAGCCAGTGATGCCAGGTGTATTGATTTTAGAAGCCATGGCGCAAGCCACAGGGCTCTTAGCATTCAAGACGATGAGTGATGAACCTTCTTCTAATGCACTATACTATTTTGCGGGTATTGACAAAGCGCGTTTCAAACGTGTTGTTGAGCCAGGCGATCAGCTGCATTTTGAAGTGAAAATGATTAAAGAGCGTCGCGGGATCGGCGTATTTACCGGTGAAGCCAAAGTGGATGGCGTGGTTGTTTGTTCAGCCGAAATTATGTGTGCTCGTAGAGAGATTTCTAAGTGATCGATAAATTAGCTTATATCCATCCAGATGCCAAGATTGGCAACAATGTCACCATAGGTCCTTGGACCTATATTGGCGCAGACGTTGAAGTCGGTGACGACTGTTGGTTTAGTTCGCACGTTGTGGTGAAAGGCCCAACAGTTATTGGCAAAGGTAACAAATTTTATCAATTTGCCTCCGTGGGTGAAGATTGCCAAGATAAGAAATTTGCGGGTGAAGCAACCCGTCTTATCATTGGCGATAACAACGTTATTCGTGAATCAGTAACGATACATCGTGGTACGACTCAAGATAATTGGGAAACACGTATTGGTTCAAATAACCTGTTCATGGCTTATGTGCACATCGCGCACGACTGTGTGGTAGGTAATAATGTAATTATGGCTAATAATGCTTCAATTGCTGGGCATGTACATGTCGGTGACTGGGTTATTCTTGGTGGCATGACGGGTGTGCATCAGTTTGTGCATATTGGTGATCATGCATTTACGGCGGGTTACTCATTGGTTCTTAATGATGTGCCGCCTTTTGTGATGGCTTCAGGTCAACCCGCTGTACCAAGAGGGTTGAATAGTGAAGGGCTTAAACGCCGTGGGTTCGCTAAAGAATCTCAACTTGCTGTTCGCCGTGCATATAAAACGCTGTATCGCAATGGTTTAACCGTTGAAGAAGCGGTAGAACAACTAAAGGAGGCCGCAGTTGACGATGAACAAGTTAAGCTGTTGGTTGACTTTATCGCATCCTCGACACGAGGCATTGTTCGA
>NZ_PJBM01000176.1:0-24310 GCF_002836075.1 Shewanella sp. GutDb-MelDb
AACTGAGCTAACAGCCCTTTCTGGTATTGCTGATATTACATTTTCTGAATTCATCTGCTTTGAAGCAAATCCACCTCAGAAGTGGTGGGCTGTGAAGGATTCGAACCTTCGACCAATTGGTTAAAAGCCAACTGCTCTACCAACTGAGCTAACAGCCCTTTCTGGTATTGCTTTTCTGAATTCATTTGCCTTGAAGCAAATCCACCTCAGAAGTGGTGGGCCGTGAAGGATTCGAACCTTCGACCAATTGGTTAAAAGCCAACTGCTCTACCAACTGAGCTAACGGCCCTTTCTGGTATTGCTAGTATCTTTAACGCTTAATTTAGATTAACTAAATAATTCGTTTAGATACCCCCGAAAGACGGTGTCTCTCTGAGGGCGCCTATAATACCTTTTTCATTTGCTCATGCAAGCGCAAATTTATCATTTTTTATCGTTTGCATGAAAAACAGCCTAAGAGATTGTTTTTTGAATAAATCGTCATCAAAGTGCTGAAAGTTGCTGCTGTGCAATACGCGCCGCGGCACTGTTAGCATATTCCTTAACAACTTTCTGATAATAGGCTTTCGCTTTTGCTTTATCGCCAGTCTTCTCAGAAATCATTCCCAGCTTGACTAAACTCTCACCGCGCTTACCGGAATCTTTGAATTTATCAACCACGGTTGTAAACGCTTTAGCCGCGCTAACAAACTCACTCTTATTATAAAGTAGCTGACCTAACCAGTAATTAGCATTAGGAGCATAGCTAGAATTTGGATATTTTTCTATAAACTGGGCAAATGCTGGAATGGCAGCTTCGTACTTTTTCTCTTTCAGCACTAAATTTACAGCTTGCTCATAACTGGCAGTCTCGCCCAGGCTTGAACTTGCAGTCGAAGAACTATTACTACTTGCTACTATAGGTACCGCAGGCTTACTTGAGATATTAGCAATATCTTCATAAAGCTGACGTTGCCTTTGCAGCATCTGCTCAATTTGATAAGACTGTTGCTCACTTAATCCACGCAAGTCGAGGACTTCTTGTTGCAAAGTTTCTAAACGTTGCTGCATAGCAAATTCAGTTTGCTGTTTAGCTTTTACAATTCGCTCTAGACGAGCCACTCTGTCGTCTGAAGAGCCACCAGCAACATCCTCAACTGGTGCAGGTGCAGCATGAGCCGCACTCGCTAGGATGATTGCCGCTGATATCACGGCGTATTTCATAGGGTAAACCTTTTACCGAAAATTAATATACAAGTACTGCGCGACGGTTTATAGCAAAACCCTCATCAGAACGAGTTAGGTCCATTGGCTTTTCTTCGCCATAGCTAACAATACTCATTTGGCTAGGCTGTACACCCATGCCTTGTAGATATTTTGCAACAGCTTTAGCACGACGTTCGCCTAGTGCAATATTATACTCAGGCGTGCCGCGCTCATCTGCATGACCTTCAATCATGACTCGAACATTGGGATGTTCAACAAGATAATCACCATGTGCTTCTAACACTTCAGCAAATTGCTGAGAAACTGAACTACGATCAAAATCAAAATAGATGATGTGTTCTTTTCTTAGTTCTTGAAACTTAAGCTGCTGCTGCTCTTGTGGTGTTAGTACTGGCGCTACACCGCCAGTTTCAACACCATTGTTAGCAGATTCACTTGTTGATGTTCCAGTAGAGCTAGTTGCATCTGTTTCAGACTCAGAAGTCGAGCTACAGGCACTGATAGCCATAATAGGAAGTACGACTAACATGGCTTTAAATAGCTTATTCAGATCCATTTTAAAATCCTTAATCTTTATAGTTATAGAAATGGTGACCAAGAAGGTGATTTCACTTCACCTTGACCGGCAGGTAATCGGGCTTTAAATCGCCCATCCATAGAAACTGCGGCCAATACTTGTTTACCTTGGTATGTTGTTCCGTAAATTACCATAGTACCGTTGGGTGCTAGGCTTGGGGATTCGTCGAGTCGTGTACTCGTCAAAACTTGCATAAATCGTGTTTCAAGATCCATTCTTGCAATATTGTATTTACCATTAGTCCGATTTACAAAAATAATGCTGCGTCCATCGGGTGCAATCGACCCCCCTAGGTTCCACTCACCTTCGAACGTTAAGCGAGAAATCTTACCTGAATCCAAAAAGACTCTGTATAGCTGAGGGCGTCCGCCACGCTCGGAAGTAAGTAGTAATGACTTACCGTCTGGAAACCAAGAAGGCTCTGTATCAATAGCGTAATGATTGGTGACTCGCTTTAGTGCACTCGTTGCAATATCAACCACATAAATATCAGGCTGACCATCTTTTGAAAGCGTTACGGCCAGTTTTTTCCCATCAGGCGAGAACACAGGCGCACCATTAATACCGTTAAAGCTGGTGACTTTTTTACGCGCCTGCGTATAAATATTTTGCACGAACACTTCAGCTTTACGGTTCTCAAAACTGACATAGGCTAATTCCTGCCCATCAGGGGACCATGAAGGTGACATCAATGGCTCTGGTGAACGTAACAACATCTGCTCGTTATAGCCATCATAATCGGAGATCATCAACTGATAAGGAGATTTTTCGCCATGTTTGACAACGACATAAGCAATACGTGTCAGAAATGCACCACGAATACCCGTCAACTTCTCGTAAACCACATCACTAATACGATGTCCATACTGCCTAAACTGTTCTGCGCTAATCACTGTTTCGCGACTATCAATCACTAGCTCTTTTGCAGATTGTGGACCCATATCGGATTGTAATTGTGCTTTTACCAAGTCGATTAACTCAAAACTCACCAGGTATTTATCAGCGCCATAAGGCTTGACGGATCCCATGACGACCGCTTCAGCAGGCTGTGCCATCCAGGCTTTAGCATCAAATTGCGCCAACGTACTGATATTACGTTGCGGTAGGCTTAACTCATCTGATGGGCTGAATGTGCCACTACGTGCTAAATCTGACATAACAATATCAGAGATCTGTGACGGCATAGGGCCAGTACCTTGCCAAACAAAAGGAATAACGGCTATCGGTCTTGCAGCATCAACCCCTTCGGTAATAACGATATCTAATGCCGCTTTAGCAGGCATGCTACAAATTAGCAGGCTTACCAGTAACCATTTCCCAAAAATCTTCATGTGACTCCTTTAATCAAACTCGGGTTGAACTGTTAAATTAATTTCTTTTAGCTTGTTATATACATCAGGCTCATTCGACACTGGCAAACGGCCAGCTTTGTTGATTGCCGCCTTAGTGGCTCGGCATACAACGCTATCTCCGTCCAAAATCCTACTTGCAGTAACAAAACCATCATTGGCTAAACGAATAAAGACTTTGCAGCTTTTCCCTCGCATAGATTCATCAACCACTAAATTGCGCTGAATCGTCGCTCTAATCATTGAGGTATAACGCTGAACTTCACTCGTGACCTGTTTATTCCGCGTTTGCGACAGCGCCACCTGCTCTGCAGCCAATGCATCTTGCATCATCTGTTCTTGCTGTCGCCTGGCTTGCTCTTCTGCCTTACGTTTACGCTCTGCTTCCGCTTTACGCTTACGTTCATCTTCTGCTTTTTTAGCCTTGGCTTCTTCTGCTTTACGCTTATCAGCCGCTTTTTTCGCAGCCTCTTCAGATGCCTTACGCTCTTTATCTTTTTGCTTACGATCTGCTTCAGCCTTTACCGCTTTCTCGTTTTCTTGTTTCTGCTTTAACTTGGCGGCTTTGGCTGCGTCATTAGCATTTTTTGTTTCAATCTCTTTTTGCTTACGTTGCTTCTCTAACTTTTTAATTTGTGCTTGTTCGCGCTCGCGCTCTTTTCTGGCATCACGTACACGCTTATCCGCATTATCTTGACGCGCTTTCTCTTTACGTTCAGCTTCACGCTTCTGCGCTTTTAACTTTTCAACATGCTCGGCCACTTTTCGCTGATCAATCACCACCGCCTGCACAGCGGGGGCACTGGCTTGAGGCTGGGGTTTAGGTTTTTCGGAAAAATCGATTCCTAAGGCTAGGATAACTATCACGCCAATATGAATCCCAGCTGAAATTGATACTGGAAGGGTTAAATCAGATTTAGTCGCCACTACTTATCCTCCGGCGAATCGGTCATCAAACCAACAGACGGTACGCCAGCCCCTTGCAGTGTCACCATCAACTGGATCACTTTTTCATAAGCAATGCTGCGGTCAGCTTTAACAACAACAGGACGTTCAGGCTCTAATTGAATAATAGCGCCAATTCGAGTAGCAACCTCTTCAAGTTCAAGTACCTCTTTGGTACTCGAGCTGCCCACATCCAGGTAGTACTCGCCCATAGCATCGATTGACGCAACGATTGGCGGCTTACTATCTGCCGGTAAAGATTCCGCAGCACCTTGCGGCAGATCAACCTTAACCCCCTGAGTTACAATCGGGGCTGTCACCATAAAAATAATCAATAGTACCAACATCACATCGATATAGGGCACCACGTTAATTTCAGCGACTGGACGACGGCGCTTCCTTTGGTAGCCTTGATGCATTATGCCTGTTCCTTCTCGCTGTATGCTTGGCGATGCAAAATACTGGAGAACTCTTCCATAAAGTTGGCGTAAGACATTTCAATCTTATCCACTTGAGTTGAGAAGCGGTTATACGCAATAACAGCCGGTATAGCCGCAAATAGGCCCATTGCGGTGGCAATCAATGCTTCTGCAATACCGGGCGCGACCATGGCAAGCGTGGCGTTTTCAACCGCACCGAGGGCGATAAAGGAGTTCATGATCCCCCAAACCGTACCAAACAGCCCAATATAAGGACTCGTTGAGCCTATGGTTGCTAATAGAGGTAAATGAGTTTCGAGTTTTTCCATTTCACGAGAAAGAGACACTCGCATGGCACGGTAGCTACCATCCATAATCGCTTCAGGTACTCGTCCGTTTAATTTGCTCAAACGTGAGTATTCTTTAAAACCAGTCACAAACAATGCTTCAAGACCTACGTTCCGATCCTGACGAGCAGAAAGCTCTTGATAGAGTTTATTAAGATCAACACCTGACCAAAATTTATCTTCAAACTTTAGCGCTTCGCTTTTTGTTGCCGCCAATAATTTACGACGTTGAATAATCACTGCCCATGAGGCAATGGACAAACTAAGCAAGGTCAACATAACAAATTTAACTAAAAGACTTGCTTGTAAAAATAATCCAATAAAAGAAATATCAGCTTCCACCGTTAAACTCCTGGGCAATATGTTGGGGAATGGCTCGGGGTCTCATACGCGATAATGCGACACAGGCGACTAAGATTTCAGCCTCGCAATACGTAACGCCCTGTTCATCAATTAAACGCTGTTTAAACACCAACGACGCTTTCTTAAGTTGTATGACCTCGGTTTCGACCATAAGGTTCTGTTCAAAACGCGCAGCTTTACAAAAATCCAGTGCGGCACGCTTTACAACAAAAGCTATATCATCGGCAAGTAGTGCAGTTTGACTCACACCCATCGCCCTTAACCATTCAGTTCGTGCACGCTCAAAAAACTTTAAATAATTTGCGTGATAAACAACGCCACCAGCATCAGTATCTTCGTAATAAACGGAAATAGGCCAACGAAACATATAATGATATCGCCATTTAATGAGATAAAATAAGAGGCCTACTATACCTAGCCAATATGCAATTGTGAATGGCGATATGTGATAACCCAACCGCTTCTTCATAAAATTTTGTTAATAATCTTAACGAATTATTACCTCTGTACCCAAACGGCTTAAAAATGCGCGTTGCAGAGATGTTGCGCCAATTCAATTCACGGCGCATTGCCCGTTATTCCCTAATTAAGCGAATGCGACAACGAAGTGGGCTTGGGTATCATTTTCAGGCAAAAGAAAGGGAAGCCTGAGCTTCCCTTTTTAATAAACCGAAATCAAAACTTATTGTGCGATTTTCGCTGGCACATTTAACCCAAAGTTATGCCATAAGAAACTATAAATATCAGCAAACTCATCAATCTTCATTGCCGTTGGTTTACCCGCACCGTGACCCGCTTTTGACTCTATGCGCATGATAACTGGCGCATCGCCTTGTTGTTTCTCTTGCATCATGGCACCAAACTTAAAGCTATGCAGTGGTACAACCCGATCATCATGATCTGCTGTCATCACCATAGTGGCAGGATAAGACTGTGCTGTTACATTGTGATATGGCGAATAAGCATAAAGTGCAGGGAATTGTTCTGCGTTATCTGCACTGCCATATTCACTGGTCCAAGCCCAGCCAATGGTGAACTTTTGAAAACGTAGCATATCCAACACACCTACCGCTGGCAGCACTGCCGCAAAAAGCTCAGGACGCTGAGTTAATGCCGCGCCCATCAATAAACCACCATTGCTACGACCATAAGCACCAAGCTTAGTACTATTGGTATACTTCTCACTGATCAGATACTCGGCCGCAGCGTAATAATCGTCAAATACATTCTGCTTTTTGTCGAACATGCCAGCTTGGTGCCAGCTTTCACCGTATTCAGCGCCACCACGAAGGTTAGGCACCGCATAAACACCGCCCATATCCATCCAAGCAATATTGGCAGGACTAAAGCGCGGGGTGAGTGAAATAGCAAACCCACCATAGGCATAAAGCAAGGTTGGATTGTTGCCGTCTTTCTTAATCCCCTTCTTGTATGAGATCATCATTGGCACTTTTGTACCGTCTTTACTGGTATAAAAAACTTGCTCTGATGTGTAATTTTCAGGGTCAAATGAGACAGTAGGCTTTGAATAAAGTGTCGACTTACCTGTTTTGAAATCAAACTTATAGGTGGTTTGCGGTTGAATGTAACTATTAAAGACATAGTAGAAGTAATCTTTACTACGTTTACCATAAGGCCCAGCTATCTTTCCTTTCCCCGGTAAAGCAACATCTTGGCGCTTGTCGCCATTCATGCTGTAAATCGTTAATTTACCCAGAACGTCATGCAGGTAGCTCACAACAATGTGATCATTAACGATAGCAATATTACTTATTGGATCTTTAAGCTCAGGAATAATCGTTTTCCAATTATCCTTGCTGCTTTTATTCACATCAATAGCAATCACTTTACCATTTGGCGCGTGATAATCGGTCTTAAAGTAGAACGTCGATTTATCATTACCAATAAAGCTGTATTCCGCTTCCAAGTCAGGGATAAGTTCAACCATCTCGGCTTGTGGCTCTTTTAATGACTTATAAAAAAATCGATTACGACTGTCTGTCCCCTGAGAGATATAAAGCAGCAGGTAATCGCCTTTATCTGTCACTTCAATCCCAAAACCCCAATCTTTATTTTGTGGTCTTTCATATACCAAGGTGTCTTCTGCCTGACTGCTGCCTATTTTATGAAAATACACTTTCTGGTTAAAGTTAACATCGGCGAGCGCATTTCCCCCTTTGGGAGCATCATAGCGAGCGTAATAGACGCCAGTGTTTTCACTATTCCATACCGCGCTGGAAAACTTTATCCAATCTAGCTGATCAGTTAACTTTTTTCCGCTCGCAATATCGACAAAGTGCCAGGTTTGCCAATCCGAACCTGATTTAGAAACACCGTATGCTAATGTATTACCATCATCACTTACCGACGTACCCGACAGTGCAATTGTACCGTCAGATGAAAACGTATTTGGGTCCAATAACACTTTCTCGTTACCCTTTGCATCTTTCACAAATAAAACAGACTGTGCTTGCAGGCCATTATTGCGATAGTAAAAGGTGTTAGTGCCCTTTTCATTTGGTGCTGAAATTTTTTCAAAGTTCCACAGTTCAGTAATACGATCAACAATCGCTTGTTTGTTTTCAATCGCCCCTAAGTAAGCTTTACCGTCTTGCTGTTGCTGCTTCACCCATTGATGGGTTTTATCTGACTCAACTTCTAAAAAGCGGTAAGGATCGGCAACCTGAACACCATGAATGGTTTCAATGACACTATCTTGGTCCGCTATAACAGCTTTTTCCTGTGACTCTTCAACAGATTGAGATTGGCATCCGACGATGGCAAGCCCTAATCCGATAGCCAATAACTGTCTTTTGGCAAAAAAAGAATTAATTCGCATTATTTGTATCCCTGATTCACTTATCCGTAGCACAACAGAACAGCCTGACTAGGTAAGCTTTTTTATTAAGTTGGCATAAATAGCCATTTTCAAGATGCACTATACAAACTAATAAAAAACAGCGCAAAAGTTTGTTATCGCCTAAGCTGACCTTACGCCACTCATTATTCATTATCAATCTTGCAACATAGATTAATTATATATTATGTTAAGTTATGCATAAAACGTGATTAAGCACTCAAAAAACAGTGTTTAAGCCTATATAGTTACCATCTAAACAATTTTAATTCATTAGTAAAACTAATGTTTAAGTTCAATTATTCTAGTTTGTCAGTTTACTAATCTCGCTCTATAATTCACCTCGTTTTCAGGAAGTGTCTGCCTAGCAGATTTGAAAACAAAGAACTCTAAACTTTGGTGGTTATCCACGGAAGTTACATCCCTGGTTCTTAGCTTGACTTCCTTCCTTCAATTTGTTGATTGCAAATCAAATATTTTTGCAGCCCGCTTGCTAATGTAAGCGGGCTTTTTTTTATCTTATTTTTACCAAAGCCTAAATCACAAAAAAGCCCTGCAATATATACAGGGCCTATCATTGTAGCTTGGATGAGCGAAGCGCTTAGAGCGGCTTACTTATTCTAATCACTACTCTGCGGTTTCTTGCGCGCTCATTAATAGTCAGGTTTGATGCCACATGTCTGCGCTCACCATGACCTACTGTGTGAATACGACTTTGTGGTATACCACTAGCAACAAACAAATCTTTAACGGAGTCAGCACGCTGCACCGACACCTTTTCATTTACACTGCGTCCACCATAGCTGTCGGTGTAAGCATCGATTAAGACTAGATCAACATTTTGATCATAGGCTAAATACTCTTGTACCTTACTAATTTGTGATTTAGCGTAACGCGTTAACTCGGTGCCGCCTGACTCATAAGTTAATACCGTAAAAGCAATATCTTCAAAAGAGTATGGTAATAGTGTCGATAAACACGATTTAAATTGCGCGTATTGCCGTCTAAAGTTTACCGCCGACAAACCCACTGCAATTTTATTGGTCTCGTTGTACCAATCAGCATAATAAAACGTGGGCTGCATACCGCTTTCAAGTTCAGCCAACATTGACCATGCAGCATTGCGCGGTACTTCGCCACTAAAGTACTTTTGATAGGTGAGCTCAGTGATCTCTTTTGATACAACTCCAGGTCGCCATGCCGGCGCCATACTCATTAATGTTGCCTGCGTAACTTGATCAGGTTTAACCCACATATCCAGCGTAAAGTTCAGATTATGATCTTTACCGGCAATGCTGGTAAATACCGCTTTACCGTAGGCAGGAATATCGTGCTCAAGACGGCACATTACCGGATTATTGCCGCTCACACGCCACTGCGACTCTTCTAATGAAGCTACATATTGCTTTAAATCAGCACTGGCAAAAAATGGTAAGCATATTAATGTTGCAAAAAGAACGCTAAGCCGCATAAAACTACCCTCTATAATTGAGTCACTACACTCTATCGGCACAATATTATCTTTCTTTAGCGTATAAAATGACCAAACGCACATGACAGTCATTATCAGTTGCCCCATAATAGGCACCTGCTAACTTTTTGGAAAATTTAATGACTGACACTTTCGACCCCAACAAATTGAAAAACCGCTTTAGAGGATATTTCCCAGTGGTTATCGATGTTGAAACAGCCGGGTTCAATTCAAAGACCGACGCGCTATTAGAAATTGCAGTCACTATGTTAAAGATGGATGACGACGGCGTAATCGGATTAGATAAGACGCTGCATTATCACATTGAGCCGTTTGAAGGGTCTAACCTAGAACCCGAAGCGTTAGCATTCAACGGTATTGACCCCACTAACCCGCTTCGCGGCGCCGTGAGTGAGAAAGAAGCTTTTTTAGAAATTTTCAAAGAAGTCAAAAAAGCACAGAAAGCATCTGGATGTCATCGCAGTATTATTGTTGCCCATAATGCCGCTTTCGATCATGGTTTTGTCAGCCAAGCCATCGAGCGTAATGGTCTAAAACGTACGCCTTTCCATCCTTTTGCCACGTTTGACACAGCCGCACTCGCAGGCCTTGCCATCGGCCAAACTGTGCTGGCAAAAGCCTGCGCCATGGCGGGTATTCCGTTTGATAATAGAGAAGCACACTCAGCGTTATATGACACAGAACGCACAGCAGAACTATTCTGTTTAATCGTCAACCGTTGGAAGTCTCTAGGCGGCTGGCCATATATTGCCGATGAAACAGCCTCAGATTCAGAAGCTGAAGCTGAAGTTGAAGTTGAAGTTGAAGTTGAAGTGGAAGTGGAATCAGAAGCTGAGTCCAACTCTAAGCCAGAGTCATAGAGTCTGCTTTCATTGCTACATTAAAAGGCCGCAAATAATGCGGCTTTTTTTATGACTTGGATTTGATGGTGTCGGGGACGCTGTTCACTCATAGCAGCCGATAACCTAGCCTATAGTCACAATATAGTTTGGTCATAAGTGCGGCATAGCCAAATGCTTGTCAAAGAAACAAATTGTAGTTTCCCAGTGCAATTGAGGGCTGAGGATGACACCGTAGGTTTGAAAGCTAAACCTCCCTATTCACATTACGATAAATAGGGTAAAGCTAGAAAATGCTATAGAGACTGTTGAGTCAGTCTCTATAATTAGGTCAAATTAACAATGCCACTGCAAATAGTTATTTTGCCCATTCAATATAAATGGACAGCTTAATCAATCGACCTGTTTAACCTGCAAATCATCAATGTAAGACCTCAGGTTTACTTATGAGTGAATGCTTAATAAGCAGCGGCTGAACACCTTTTGAACACTTACACAATTGGCGTGTGAAATTTCAGCAGGAACACTTGGTAGGCTATGTTTTATAAGGGCATAACCGTTTTTATGATATATCCTTACGCACCATTTTTGCCTGACGATCCCGTTGACAGGTTTTGAGCTCACCGCTCACCGATAAAGAAGTCCGTTATGTTTTACACCGAAAATCCAGCCGTTAGATACCCGAAAGGGAATTTTGCCATGTGGAGCGTTTATAGCTTTACAGGGGCATCCATCATCGCCTCACTCGTGTTCTCTATGTTGTTATTTTTATCCATCGATGATGATCCATTTATGCAGATTATGTTTGGCTCGCTTGCAGTGATTTTTGAGTTGGGTAAATTCTTTGCTTGGTATGAAGTGGGCGAACGTCAAGCTCGACGAAACTATAGTGGGATGATATTGGCCTTGGTCTTCTATGCTGTACTGGCCGTCATCTCGATCGGTGGTTCAGTGGGGGGAATAAACAGTGCCACTAACAAGGCTCAGGAGCATGCTAATGTTCATCAAAGTAAAGTAAACGCTTACAACATGCAGATTGACTCAATAGAGAAGCAGATCGAGCTTAATAACGTAGCGGCTAAGAAATACATTCAGATGGAACTTATTGCAACTGGGGTTATGCGTATTCAAAAAGAGAACGATAAACTTCGGAGCGAGCAGCAGCACTTAGCGATGGAGCGAGACAGCCTGCCGCTGATAAGCCAAGGTTCGGTCATTGGCTTGATCGATAGTCTGGCCAACGCCTTGAATGTATCGACTCAGACAGCTCAATTAAGCTTAGTAATTTTTCTCTCAGTACTCCTCGATTTTTTTGCTGCATTCTTTGTCGGATTAATAGGAGAAGAAAATCGATTCAAATACCAGTTCCGCCACACCAAGCCTATCACCATCGATGCATTCTCTATTCAGGAACTGAAGGCTCCGGACCTTCTCAGTAATTTCGAACCACATCAAGTCAGTTCGATACACTATTCCAGTGAGGTTGAAGATGTCAGTACTTCGCCCATGATGTCAAAAAGCGCTTATGAAATGGCTATTGATGCCTTAACGGCAAATCAGGTCAATTGCAGTAAGCGCGCGGTCAGTAAATACCTCAATATCTCTACAGATGAAGTGGATCAGATATTTAGCCGGTTGTTTAATGAGGGTATTGTGAGTAAAAAACCCAATAACCACTTTCAATGGCATGGTGTGCAGCAGCTAGGTATATAGGTCCTGACGGCTATCAGCACTTCATCGGCGTCGTGAGCGAGTGACATTACATTTGTTATGACTTGTTCAGTCAAGGGCAATAGAGGTCCCTAATACACCCTATATAGGCTATTAGTGTTCGGATGTCGTTAAGCATTCTTTGCCTCTGGACATGTCTAGCTGAAAAATCGATTAAATTAAGCGAGAACAAATACTCTGAGGCCTTAACCTGTCTAACAATAATAAGGCGAAGCAACCAAGAGATTAGGGATAAGTGGTTTTACAGGAGAGGCTTATATTCTCGAGGTTGAGGATTGTAGCGGGTTAGCTCATAGCAAAAGGGGGGGAATAGGCGTAATATTTCATTCCTGTTTTTTTATGGTGCATCTCTTATGGAACTCTTTTTTGCCTCCGATCTTCATGGCTGCTTCGATAGCACTCAGAAAATGATCGCCGCATTCGAACAAAGCGACGCCAAACACCTGATATTATTAGGGGATATATTGAACCCCGGCCCCAGAAATACGCTCCCTGCTGGCTATGCGCCGATCGAGGTGGCAAATTTACTGAATGGTTACGGTGATAGAATCATCGCCGTAAGAGGAAACTGCGACAGTGAAGTCGATCAGGTTCTGCTCGATTTCCCCATAATGTCTGACTATAATCTGGTGCTGCTTCCTAATGGGCGTCGTCTGTTTTTGACTCATGGTCATCTTTATAACATTGCTCACCATCCACGCTTGTGTCGTGGTGATATCATCGCTTCTGGTCATACTCATGTTCCCGTTGCTGCACAACATGATGACCTTATCGAGTTTAACCCCGGTTCTGTCACCATGCCTCGCGGCGGTCACGCTGCCAGTTATGGCGTACTGCACAACAACACCCTGTCGGTAATGAGCTTTGACGGTTCGCAGCTTTGTTCTTTAACTTATGATGAATAACGTCTTCAATAGATTGGAAACTGACTGTAAGCCAGATTATCGCTTGGGGCATTCGCATTGATTAATTTTATATGATGAGTAAGTGTATCCATAAAGAATGATTTTTCCAACATCAGCGGCCAGTTTTGAACTGACCCCTTAGCCATACTTTCTCACGCTATTCCCTCATTAAAGAATCATCCCGCCGATGATAAACCCCAAGCCCACAGAGGTTGATATGGTGACAAATCCTGGAATAAGGAATGGATGGTTAAAAACCATATTTCCGATACGCGTTGAACCGGTATCATCCATCTGCACCGCGGCTAACAGTGTCGGATACGTAGGTAATACAAACAAGGCACTCACGGCAGCAAATGAGGCGATAGCCGTTATGGGAGCCACGCCAATGGCTAAGGCTGCTGGCATCAGTGCCATTGTCGTCGCCCCTTGTGAATAGAGCAGCATCGAGGCAAAAAACAGGGTAACAGCAAGCATCCACGGATACTGATTAAGCACATCTGCTGAGAGTGCTTTAATGTCGTCAATATGACTAGACACGAAGGTGTCTCCCAGCCAAGCAACACCTAACACACAGATACAGGCGCTCATCCCCGATTTAAAGGTCGCAGCATTAGCAATCTCAGAGGCGTCTATTTTGGTGAATGTCACAATCGCGGTTGCCGCTGAAAGCATAAACACCATGATCGCTTCATTGCGACCCAGAGATGGGTTTGGAATAAGATTGACCGTGTCTGAGATAATGGTGGCATAAACAATGACGCAGACAATGGCCGTGATAAAAATATAGGTGGCGGGTTTGGCCGTCGGGAGAATATCCCTTTGAGTTTGACCCTTTAGTTTAACTAACCCTTTTTGAAGACGTGCCTGATAAACCGGATCATCTTTCAACTCACAGCCTAAAAAATTTGAGACGAAAGCCCCGGCCATACAGGCCATAAAAGTCGTGGGGATACAGATTGCTAGCAGAGTCAGATAACCCACGCCAAGAGGTTCTAAAATCCCGGAAAAAAAGACCACCGCAGCCGATATCGGCGAAGCGGTAATAGCTATCTGTGAGGCGACAACCGAGATCCCAAGTGGCCTCGATGGTCTTATACCTTGCTCTTTAGCCACCTCGGCGATAACCGGTAGTGTTGAAAATGCCGTATGGCCGGTGCCTGCCAACAGAGTCATAAAATAGGTTACGATAGGCGCGTAGAAAGTGATACGTTTAGGGTTCTTGCGCAGGAAGGTCTCTGATAGATCAACTAGCCACTCTAGGCCGCCGGCGACTTGCATCGCAGCAATGGCCGCAATTACCGACATAATGATGAGAATCACATCTACCGGAATGTGTCCCGTGTCGACACCCAAAAATAACGACAGAACCAAGACACCTGCTCCGCCTGCCAAACCAATACCGATGCCACCAATCCGAGCACCAAGATAGATAAACGCGAGGACCACGAACAATTCAACAAAAACCATAAATAACCTTTATATGAAGCGATGGAGCAAACCATCCCAAACTGGATAAGGATGCTTTGAGACGTTCAGGTGAAGCTTATTAGGAGTTTTGGTACTGCTTTTCCCTGCGGAAGAAGATTTTACTATCGTTATTGCTTATGTAGTGATGTTTAATTCACTAATTGTTGAAGCTGTGAGTCCGCTCACGTGAGCGCTGTCTATGGTCGGGGGAAACGCACACTTATGGCACTCATGACGATAGGTATTAAGAAAAGTGATTGCTTATCAGCGTCGAGGAAGCAGTAAGACAGATAATTAGCTATAAACACCAAAAAGCTCGCAGCGCATGCTCTTCCCGCAATCGGAATCATTGATGTAGGGAACATCATTAACCATGCCATCGCGGCATTCGTGAATCCATTCATATCAGAAAAGCAGTCCTTTTTACCCGACTCTTTACTACAGAATGGGCAAAGCGCCACGACCTTTCTTTTGATCAAAGTAAAAGCACTGCTTAATAGGTTAACGTGCCTAATGCACGAATGTATTAGCAACAAACCGCAGACACAAAAAAGCCGCGTTTAAACGCGGCTTTCATTCAACAACTAAACGCAAATATTATAGCTTATCTGCGTTGTCACTTAGGTAAGAAGCAACACCTTCTGTCGTTGCGTCCATGCCTTTATCGCCTTTTTCCCAACCAGCTGGACAAACATCACCATGCTCTTCGTGGAATTGAAGTGCATCGACCATACGCAGCATTTCATCAACGTTACGACCTAATGGAAGATCGTTAACCACTTGGTGACGAACTTGACCTTCTTTGTCGATTAGGAAAGAACCACGGAATGCAACACCGGCTTCTGGATGCTCAACATCGTATGCTTTACAGATTTCGTGCTTAACATCTGCAACCAAAGTGTACTGAACTTGGCCAATACCACCTTTGTCGATAGGAGTGTTGCGCCATGCGTTATGAGTAAACTGAGAATCGATAGAAACACCGATAACTTCAACGCCACGTTTTTTGAACTCGTCCATACGGTGATCGAAAGCGATCAACTCTGAAGGACATACAAATGTAAAGTCTAGTGGGTAGAAGAATAAGACGGTTGGCTTACCCTTGATTGCTTCAGACAAGTTAAAGGTATCTACAATTTCACCATTACCAAGTACCGCAGCTGCAGTAAAATCAGGAGCCGGACGGCCTACTAATACACTCATTTTATTTCTCCATCTATGGATTGCTAAAAACGCTGGTTCGTTTTAAATCTAAAGGCATTATAGGCAGTGTTTTACGACACACAAGCTATTTGAGATCAATATCACCTTTTTAAATCATTATCGTGTTAACTGCGCAATATGCCGTCAGCATACCCTTATTCACGGTGATGATATTTACACTTTGTGCGCAATTAAGGCTACAGTGATCTAACAACTCACATTGAAATCAATATATAGCACGCTGGTACTGGACATCAGCGCTGTTAACAGGCAAAAATAGCCACAACTTTAAATATAAGAAAAAGATTAACCATATTATGAACGCTGTCGTCATTGCCGTTTGCTTAATGCTGGGCTTAAGCCTTGCACGAGTAAATGTAGTTATCGCTCTTACCATTAGCGCACTCGTTGCAGGCTTAGTGGGCGGGATGGGGTTACAACAAACCGTTGATGCCTTTAATACCGGTCTAGGCGGAGGCGCTCAAATTGCTCTGAGTTATGCACTGCTTGGCGCTTTCGCGGTAGCCTTATCTCATTCTGGGTTAACCACGCTTATCTCTCGAAAAATGATTGGCGCTCTAGGTAAGGAACAATCTAGCCAGAACATCAAAAAAGTCCGTTGGGCGCTGCTATTCGCCATTTTGACGATGGCAATATCATCACAGAATATTTTGCCTATTCATATTGCCTTCATTCCTATTTTGATCCCGCCTTTATTACACTTAATGTCAAAGCTGTCGCTCGATAGACGTTTGGTTGCTTGTGTGCTGACATTTGGCCTTGTAACCACCTATATGATATTACCTGTGGGTTTTGGTGGCATTTTCCTCAACGATATATTGCTAGCCAATCTTAACAATAATGGATTAGAAGCGGTTCGTTCTCAAATCCCACAGGCAATGTTACTCCCGGCGTTAGGCATGATTACCGGTCTATTGATTGCTGTATTTATCACTTACAGAAAACCAAGAGAATATAAAGAGGAGCTCATCCTCATTGCAGAGCCGGAGGAAGGTGTCAATAAGCGTAATATCGCCATCGCGATGATTGCTATTGTCGCCACGCTTGTCACTCAGCTCTATACCGGTTCAATGATTTTTGGTGCACTCATCGGCTTTATTATCTTTAGCTTCTCAGGGGCACTTAAACATGTTGCCGACCAAGATGTATTTAACCAAGGCGTGCGCATGATGGCCAATATCGGCTTTATCATGATCTCTGCCGCAGGTTTTGCTGCAGTGGTTAAAGAAACGGGTGATGTCAGTACTTTAGTAACCTCTCTTAGCGACATTATCGGTGATAATAAAGCACTGGCCGCCTTCTTAATGTTACTGGTGGGACTGTTTATTACCATGGGGATCGGCTCATCTTTCTCAACTATTCCGATTATTGCTACTATCTACGTGCCGTTAGCAATGACTTTTGGTTTCTCTGTTGCCGCAACGATTGCCCTCGTCGGCACAGCGGCAGCGCTTGGTGATGCCGGTTCACCCGCGTCTGATTCAACCTTAGGCCCGACAGCAGGTCTCAATGCTGATGGACAGCACGACCATATTAGAGACAGTGTTATTCCAACATTCATTCACTACAATATTCCGCTGTTAGTGTTTGGTTGGATTGCAGCTATGGTGCTTTAGTCAAAAAACGCCCAACAAAAAGGGAGCCTATTGGCTCCCTTTCTTATTGCTAGTGGCTTTTTATCAACAGCCTAATCAATGCGTTCTTTAAATATAGAGTTTACTTAGTACCAAAAATCTTATCACCCGCATCACCAAGACCAGGCAAAATATAGCCCTGCTCGTTTAAGCAGTCATCAATAGAGGCTGTATACAGTTCAATATCTGGATGGGCTTTTTCAAGTGCTGCAACGCCTTCAGGCGCTGCCACAAGCACAAGGGCTTTGATAGCAGTGCAACCACGGGCTTTAAGCAGATCAATGGTTGAGATCATTGAACCGCCAGTGGCTAGCATTGGGTCAACGACCAACGCGATACGTGAAGGCATATCACTGGCTAGCTTTTCAAAATAAGGCACTGGCTCAAGTGTTGTCTCATCGCGGTACATACCAACAACTGAAATACGTGCACTAGGTACATGCTCTAGTACACCGTCCATCATGCCAAGGCCGGCACGCAAGATTGGCACGACAGTGACCTTCTTGCCTTTTATCTGTTCAACTTCAACAGGACCATTCCAACCTTCGATAGTGACTTTCTCAGTTTCGAAGTCAGCCGTTGCCTCATACGTCAGTAGGCTCCCGACTTCCGCCGCTAGCTCACGAAAGCGCTTAGTGCTCACGTCACCTTTACGCATTAATCCAATTTTATGACGAACCAAAGGATGCTTAACTTCAACGACTTTCATCTTGTTCTCCTAATTTTCTAACGTATTTTTTACGGTAAATTTCAACGATTCTAGTAGATTTGTTCGCATAGGAAAACTTAAAGTTTTAAAAAGACGTTAAATCGTGACCTCTGTCGCGAACTTTATTGAAAAACTAAGCTTTCGAGGCTACTCACAAACTGTTAGAATAGCGCCGCATAAAATCCTATAATGATCTACCCGTACCCGAGAGGATCACCGTGAGCACTCCTACTACCCCACTAAGCTATAAAGATGCAGGCGTTGATATTGATGCCGGAAATGCACTAGTTAACAACATCAAGTCAGCCGTTAAACGTACTCGTCGTCCAGAAGTTATGGGCAACCTAGGTGGTTTTGGTGCACTTTGTGAGTTACCAACTAAGTATAAGCATCCAGTACTGGTTTCTGGTACTGATGGTGTTGGCACTAAGCTGCGCCTTGCTATTGACTATAAAAAGCATGATAACGTCGGCATTGACCTCGTTGCCATGTGCTCAAACGACTTAATCGTTTCAGGTGCTGAGCCGTTATTCTTCCTCGATTATTACGCCACAGGCAAACTCGATGTTGAAGTTGCTACCGCAGTAGTGAAAGGTATTGCTGAAGGCTGCGTACAATCTGGTTGTGCACTCATTGGCGGTGAAACTGCTGAAATGCCAGGTATGTATGAAGGCGACGATTACGACCTAGCTGGTTTCTGCGTCGGTGTTGTTGAAAAAGCTGACATCATTGACGGCACTAAGGTGCAAGATGGTGATGCACTTATCGCTCTCGCTTCAAGCGGTCCTCACTCAAATGGTTTCTCTCTAATCCGCAAGGTATTAGAAGTCAGCAAAGCAGATCCAGAGCAAGAACTTGCTGGAAAGCCGCTAATTGACCATTTGCTAGAACCAACAAAAATTTATGTAAAATCACTGCTAAAGTTGATTGAACAGTCAGACGTTCATGCAATGTCGCACATCACTGGTGGCGGATTCTGGGAAAATATCCCACGCGTTTTACCAGAAGATTGCAAAGCTGTGGTTAAAAGTGACTCTTGGCAGTGGCCTGCTATTTTTGACTGGTTGATGGAAAAAGGCAACATTGCAGAATTTGAAATGTACCGTACATTCAACTGTGGCGTAGGCATGGTTATCGCACTTCCAGCCGATAAAGTAGACTCAGCACTTGAGCTACTGAATGCCGAAGGCGAAAACGCATGGCTGCTCGGTAACATTGCTAAGCGTAACGGTGACGAAGAGCAAGTGGAGATCTTGTAATGTCTGAGAGCTGTCGCGTTTTAGTATTAATTTCTGGGAATGGCAGTAATCTACAGGCCATTATTGATGGTTGTGATGATAACGTACAAGCAGAAGTTGTTGGCGTCATTAGTAATAAACCTGACGCTTTTGGATTGATACGTGCTCACCAGAATGAAATTGATACCAGCTGCGTCATCGCTCATGAAGGTGAAACCAGACCTGAATATGACGAAAGACTTTTTAGTGCGATAGCAAAGTATCAACCAGACTTAGTTGTCTTGGCTGGCTTTATGCGCATATTGAGTGATGATTTTGTCATGCGCTTTGAAGGGAAGATGATTAATATCCACCCTTCTCTCTTGCCCAAATATACCGGCTTGAATACGCATCAACGCGCCATTGACGCAAAAGATACTGAACATGGCGCGAGTGTGCATTTTGTGACACCAGAGCTAGATTCAGGTCCGGTTATTTTGCAAGCCAATGTCCCTGTTTATGAAGATGATTCTGTTGAGGTCCTGGCAGGTCGTGTCCACGAACAAGAACATGCTATCTATCCACTCGTTGTAAAATGGTTTAGCCAGAACCGATTGCAGATGGTTAATGGTATAGCACAGCTTGATGGTCAAGCACTTGCTGCAAACGGTTACGCTGTTGACTAAGCGGCATTAAAACCAGTATTGCATTACAAAGGGCACCTTTCTGTGCCCTTTTTTATTTTCAGCCCTAACGCAGCCTCATGCGCTTACTCTATGTAGAGACCTCTTCAAGAGTTTCCCCTAGTATCCTTTGCCATCAAGTAAATTAGACCGAATACAAACACAGATATTTTCACCTAAACCATTTGCTAAATAGCGATATTAGAAAAACAATGTCGATGATGACACCGCTGTACAGCTACAGAGATTTTCGTGACACACCCCAAGCACAATTCCAGTAGGCTCAGTCATGGTGCCCTTTTCATTGATAGTCACGGCCGCATCTACAATAATATTTGACCTTATTCGCTTCGCTCTCTTAATCCGATCTTGTGACCTCTCCTTCACCCACAGGTAACACATTTCACGACTAATCGTTACAAAGTTGATCTACATCATATCCCCAGCTGCCTAGAATTACCCCTGAAGATCAGTTAACTCACACACGAGAAACAAGCCTGTAACTGACTGTATTTATTTGTTAAAAATATTAACCATCCGTTACCCACCTCAAAAAAAGGCAAGCCTGAACATAGGAAAACCGGCATTTCTACGGGTAAACCCTTAGTCGTCTTAGGTGCAAACACGGATAAAAAAAGCCTCTATAAAGCCATATGGTAGCCCCAGATAAACCATAAGTTTGCCGGGCATCTGATCCTATATCACCGCTCAAGACAAACAACAACCAACTGATCAACAAATCCAAATAAGGCACCTTGATGAATAGAATAACTAAAACGGCGTTAGTGGTAGCTGCATTTTTCTCAGCATCTTCTTTCGCTGGCTATGAAATTCAAATCGACGATAGCTCGAAGTTAACCTTCGGCGGCTACTTCAAAGCAGACTTGCGTAATGTCAGTGGCGACCAGGCTTATCGTGACTACTGGATTGGTACCAGTACCAGCGCGCCAGATACCAATCAAACCAGCCTCCAGGCCAAAGAATCGCGTTTCAACGTAAAGTTCACTCATGGCGAAGTGACTGGATTCCTCGAGTATGATTTCTACGGTGGTGGCGGTAACGCACTCGTTTCTAACTCATACACACCGCGTATGCGTCATGCCTTTATTGCTTACAAGAACTGGAAAGTCGGCCAGACATGGTCAACCTTTATGCCACTGGCTTCTATCGCTGATGCACTGGACTTTGGTGGAGCGCACGTCGGTCAGGTATTCATTCGTCAAACCCAGATCCGTTATACCAACGGTGGTCTAGAACTGGCATTAGAAAACCCAGCCAATGCTACCGATTCCAACCAAAGTATCCCCGATGCCGTGGCGCGTTATACGTACAAAGGTGATTTTGGCCAAGTAGCGGTTGCAGCGCTGGCTCGCACCTTCGATGACAATGGTGTAGCTGGTAATGCCGACGGCACTCAGTTTGCTTACAGCATAAGCGGTAAAATTAATACCTTCGGTAAAGATGACTTCCGCTTCGCCTACAACGCGGGCGCTGCTGGTCGTTATGTTTCACCTGGGCACAACGCTGGTGACAAAGTCAATGCTGATGGCAGTGGTGATCTGCTGGCAACGCAAGCCTATACCGTCGCTTATCGCCACTTCTGGACTGACGACTTGCGCTCTAGTGTTTACTACGGTCACGCTGAAGTTGAAGATTTCAATGGTGTGAATGCTGATTCAGATCGCAATCACTATGGCGTCAACCTGATCCAGCAGCTTAACAAGCAGTTAAGCGTGGGCGTTGAATTCGGCAACTATGATGCGGATATCTCTGCCACTGACAGTGCCAACTCTGATTACGTCCAGCTTTCGGCCAAGTACGTACTTTAATGTAAATCAGAGTACGTAGGGCGGCAAAGTAAGCACTAAAACGGGCAGTCATCCATCTGCCCCTAAAGAATAAGCTCCAAAAGGTCATCCAGTGGGATGGTTGGCCTTGTCCCTCTGACCATAAACATGAGGGCAAAAAAAACCCCTAACTTAACGCCCACAACATGGCTAGTTTGCCATGATTTTACCCGAAGCATGACACCGCTTCGGGTATTTTTTTTCATGAAAAAGGGCGTAAATAGTGTTACCGATCTAAGCCATGATCGATGGCATAACGCACTAGCCCCGCCGTACTGTCTATCGCCAGTTTCTGTTTGATATTACGTTTGTGAGTCTCGACTGTGCGTACGCTGACATTCATCTCCAGCGCAATGCGTTTATTGTTCATCCCCAGCGATATCAACCGTAATACCAACTGCTCACGTTGGGTGACCAGGACTTGCTTACCACTGGCGAGTTCTTGCGACAAGGTGTCTACGACTTCGGCACTGAAATAGCGCTTGCCAGCGGCCACTTTTTTGATGGCTTCAATCAGTTCTTTACCGGGTACATCCTTGAGAATATAGCCATCAGCACCGTAGCGCATTGCCGCCATAATATATTCTCTGTTGTCATGCATGCTCAGCATCACCACTTTGCATGACATCTCCTGCTCTTTAATCAGCTCAAGCAGATACATGCCGTCCATTTGTGGCATATTAATATCGGTCAACACCAGATCGATTGGCATTTCCTTGAGGATCTCTAGTGCCTTGACACCATTGTCGGCTTCAGCCTGCACCTCAATGTCATTGTCTAAGCTCAGACGATATCGTAATCCTTCACGAAACAGCGGATGATCGTCTACCAGAAGCACACGGATCATGACAGTCCCCCAGTGGCAGCATCGGCTCGATAACGCAACTCACTCTGGGGAATACGTGCCACCAGCGTCACTCCTTTACCAAGGGTTGACTCTACCTTGAGCTCACCATTATAAAAACTCACTCTTTCCTTCATATTTCTCAAGCCTATTCCTTCAAACGGGGTCGATTTTCTCTCAAAACATTCATAGTTAAATCCCTTACCATCATCATGAACCTCCAAGGTCAACCATCCCGGAGTCAGTCCCAGCGAAATCAGCACTTTTTTTGCTCCCGAGTGACGCTCAATATTAGTCAATGACTCCTGCACAATGCGGTAAAGCGCGCAACTAAGCTCGGTTGACAAGATCTTGCGCACTGATAATCGCTGCACCTTGACCTCGATACCTGTGCGCAACGAAAACTCCCTGCCCAACTCTTTTAACGCAGCGCCCAGCCCATAATCCTCAAGGATGGCAGGATGTAGCTGATGCGAGATATTACGGATATCGAGCATAATCTGTCGCGTCAGTGTAATCGACTTATCCAGTTCCGGACTGGAATCGCCACCATATTCCTGTTTCAATTGGGCGGTTTCCATAGCAAACAGGGCCGCGGCAATCGTTTGGCTAACCCCATCGTGCAACTCTCTGGAAACTCGCTTACATTCCTCTTCCTGAGTCTGATAAATTCGCTCATTGAGGGTTCTGAGCTTAGCATTTGCGAGTCGTTTTTCACCCACACGCATAAAGATCCCCCCTATAAACACGGCGCTGACCGCTAAGATACCTATCGTCAGAGTCATGAGGGAGGTGTTGCGGATATGACTACTAATAGCGGTGCTCAATAATGCCGCCTCCTCATCGATATCATCAATATAAACGCCAGTACCAAACATCCACTCCCACTGTCCCAACACCTCGGCATAGGCGAGTTTTTGTCCCAGTTGGCCATCATTAGAGGGCTGATTGAATAGGTAGGTCAGATAACCGCCGCCTTTCCTCGCCCCTGAGATTAACTCTTGGATAAAGTGGACTCCGTTGTCGTCTTCCAAGTCTAGCCAGTTTTTACCGACACGCCACTCCTGCTCGGGTAAGACCAGGCTATTGCCATTGAGATCGTAGGCGAAGAAATACCCGTTTTTACCGAAGCGCATATTGGCCAGCATAGACTTAACTTCTTGCTGGGTTTGTTGCTTGTCATCACTCTTATTTTGATAAAGATGCTTAATAGCCACGTTGGCGATCGCCAGATAATTTTTCAACTCTTCTTTGCGGTGATCGATAATACTCTGCCTATAAACGTCGACCACATGCTGGGAGAGATCTCTATACTGCATTTGAGTCACAAACAGCACCAGCATCAGAGATATAATGAGTGGAAGTACGGTGATTAGCTGTAACTTATGATTAATATTCATCGCTGATTAATACTCCGCTATATCAGGGATAGCCCCTCAGAAAACGGGGTTATACTAACAGTTAATCAACCACAAAGTTGCAACAAATACCCATTTATATGGGGGTTAAATCAAAGGAAGGGCAAATAATTCATCTTAACTACAGCACCTAAACCAGACTCTCACAGTCATTAATATTAAAAATATGTAGCGGAGCCATCAAAAAACTATATATAAAATGCAGGTTTACAATCGGAATAAATGATCATGTTC
>NZ_PJBM01000177.1:0-23512 GCF_002836075.1 Shewanella sp. GutDb-MelDb
ATCTTGCCACTTTCGAATCCAAGGTGCAGAAATGATGGAGTTCGCTGTTAATTTAAGCGATTGTTCTCTCGCTTGCTTTGCCGAGTCAAACTCACCCATTAATACTACCCAGCGACTTTTATAGCGTGCGACCTTGACGCCCTTTTCCTGTTTCACGCTCTCTAACATCCTGACTAATGAATCAAAACGTTGCACACTGGCTAATTGCAATGTGTAGCCCTTGGTCGGCTTTTGCACTGCTTTCGCAATAATCTCTTTATTATTAACGTGAATAAGAGTTTCATTTGGCTTTGCTGAAAACGCCTCAACATTAGTCACCGCTAAAGGTTCGATAATCTCCGCTATAATGTCGACGGTTTTCTCAGGTACAACATTCATTAACCGCTGATATTCTGACTTCACAGCCACGACTAGCAAGGGTTCATCAGCGGCTGTAATTACCGTTTTCTGACTAATTTCTGCTTCAACTTGCTGTAATGCCATAGGCTCAGCCGCAAAATGTCCTGCTAAAAGCTGTTTACCATATGCCGCTAAAAAGGGCGAACTCGATACTGCCTCCGCAGCAAATACGACTGTGCTTTGCTGCTCAGCGAGAGACGGCTCATCATCGATGAAGAACCAAGCGAGCAAGGTGGTCGCTAAAAGAATAAACGCACCCATAACGAGTCGTTTTGTAGTGGATTTTACAATAGGCTCTTCAGCCCCTCCATTTAAGGCCAGTTCAAGCAGCGCAACAACCTCTTTAGGTGTACCGTTTTGTGCTTCTAATCTATCTTTAACGATATCTCGAGGCGTAAAGGGCTGTGCTTCACTACGGCTTAATAGCATGTAATAAAGCCCTTCTCTTTCAGTGTGATCGATCGGCTCGATATCTAACGGGAGCAACAGTTGCCGCTGGTCGATAGGCAGTTGCTGCAAAACATCATTTAGAAAACTAACAGGTGATGTCATGGTCACGCTGACTGTTTTCCCAGCAAAAGACATCTGGCTCAACACAATACATTCCGCCCAGATTTCTAGCGGTATATAGTGAGCATCATCAAGCACAATACAACTAGCAGAAGCCAGCGTAGAAGAGGCTCGTAGCATTGCTTCAGGCAGAGGTAGTTCATCGTCAAAGACTGGTTCAGCTAGGAGTTGGACCAGTATTTTACGTCTAATTTCAGCGCTGTCACAATGCTTCGGACAAATAACCAGAGCGGAACTAAATGCTTCAAGTTCTGTGAGTAATGCAGTGACAAGCGTGGTCTTGCCTGCACCGTCTTCACCAGTGAGTACAATAAGCTGCTGACCATACAAGCTAATATGCTGTAAGCGATTTAACAGTGCTTCTTGGCTAGGGAGTAAGATTGAACCGGTTAAAGACATTTATATCCACGCTCTCGCAAGAGAAAGCCCAAGGTATGACTGAAAATGGCGCAGCAAAAGCGGCCTATGTTCAATAAACATAGGGACTTCACCCGTTATATAATTTGGAGGACTAAATTTAGCTTTCACCGAACACCTGCTACATAGTTTATGCGCAGTCGATAACCTCTTGAAGTAGCTCGTCAGTAACATCGCTATAGATCCCCGCCTGGCCTAAGCCTTCGGGTAACACTAAACGCAATTGTCCTTTAAGTACTTTCTTATCTCGGCGCATATGTTTAATGAATTGTTCAAAATTCATAGTGTCTGGTGCAGTAATAGGGAGATCAAATGCGGTAAATAACGCCTTAATACGACAAACAATTGACTCTTCTATTAACCCCAGCTTATTTGAGGTGACTGCAGCAAGGACTGTGCCAGCAGAAACGGCTTCGCCATGTAGCCACACGCCGTAGCCCATTTCAGCTTCAATCGCGTGCCCAAAAGTATGTCCCAAATTAAGCAATGCTCTTACCGCTTGTTCTGTTTCATCTTTTTCAACTACATCAGCTTTGATTTCACAGCAACGCCCAATCACATACTCAAGTGCCTGGGTGTCTAATGCTTTTAATACATCAACATTGTTTTCCAACCAGCAGAAAAACTCTGCATCCCACATAATGCCGTATTTGATCACTTCTGCCATACCAGCAGAAAATTCTCTTTTAGGCAGTGTGTTCAAGCAGTCGGTATCAATCAAAACATATTTCGGCTGATAAAAAGCACCGATCATATTTTTACCCAGAGGGTGATTGACTGCTGTTTTTCCACCTACTGATGAATCAACTTGAGACAACAGTGTGGTAGGGAATTGGATAAAGTCGATACCGCGCTGATAACTTGCAGCCGCAAACCCAGTCATATCTCCAATTACGCCTCCGCCCAATGCAATAAGTACCGTATCACGGCCCAAATTTTGTTGTAGCAAAGAGGTGAAAATTGAATCCATTTGGTTTAACGTTTTGTATTGCTCGCCATCAGGTAAAATCACGGGAGTGACACACACAAAATCCGACAGCATGGCTTGTACTTTTTCAAGGTACAGTGGCGCTATCGTTTCATTAGTGACAATGAGGATATTTTTGTTTTTAAGATAGCGAGCCAAAGGCTCGCCATTACTTAACAAATTCTGGCCAATTACGATTGGGTAACTACGTTCACCGAGTTCAACCAGAACCTGCTTAGTCATATCTTAAAAACCTAATTGCTCAATTATTTGGTTTGCAACTACTTTTGCGCTTTGCTCATCGGTTTTAACGATAACATCAGCGATCTCTTCATAAAGAGGGTTGCGCGCCTCGGCTAGAGTTTCTAGCACTTCTCTTGGATCATCTACTTGAAGTAGTGGACGACGCTTATCTCTTTGCGTACGTGCTACTTGTTTGTCGATGGTGGTCTCGAGGTAGACTACAATTCCACGAGCAGAAAGATTATTACGGATCTCCTTACTCTGAATTGAACCACCACCAGTTGCTAACACGATACCTTGCTTTTCGGTTAAATCAGCAACAACTTGTGTTTCGCGAACGCGGAAGCCTTCTTCGCCTTCGACATCAAAAACCCACGCAATATCAGCGCCTGTACGGCTCTCAATTTCTTGATCTGAATCGTGGAACTCTAAGTGCAGCATCTGTGCCAGATGACGGCCTATAGTGCTTTTACCAGCCCCCATAGGGCCTACTAGGAAAATATTACGTTTTTCGGCCATTGCGATATATGTCTGAATCTTATTTGAAGTTTGCCTACGCCAACCCGAAAACTAGAGTTGACCTTAAATGTTACCTTGCTCTATTGAGACTTGACCGCTGATTATCTCAGCTAACCGCTATTGATGGCAAGTGAAGTAGCACATTTCTATCAAAAATCTATTTCATCTTGTAAAAAGCCGGCGCTAAACGCAGGCTTTTACTGGTTTATTGCCATTAAAGTGATTCGGAAATAATTTTAGGGGTCACAAAGATAAGTAACTCTTGTCGCTCATTCTTATCCGATGTACTTCTAAACATGAACCCAAGGTAGGGAATATCGCCCAAGATAGGGACTTTACTTACACTACTTATCGATTGTTGTTGATATATCCCACCCAATACAATCGTCTCACCATGGTTCACTAGCACTTGGGTACCAATACGCTGTGTATCAATAGAGACTGCAGCTCCCGTTGGTGTGGTAACCACTTTACCTTGGGAGTCTTGTGTGATTTCTAAATCAAGGATAACACGGTTATCAGGGGTGATCTGCGGTGTCACTCTAAGAGATAAAACCGCCTTTTTGAACGTCACTGTTGTCGCGCCACTTGAGCTCGCTTCAACATATGGGATCTCGACACCTTGCTCAATGTAAGCCGACTTTTGATTTGAAGTCGTGATACGCGGGCTTGCGATAATCTCACCCTTATTTTCTTGCTCCAGTGCACTCAATTCAAGATCGAGTACCGTACCATCGGCAAGCTTAGCAACGTGAAAAGCAAGACTCGTTGCGTTCTTTGCTGCAGCAGGCAGATTAACGTTCAATCTGTCCCCTAGGCTCGGTATTATACCATTAGCAATGTCACTTGCTCCCTCTAGGCTGCCTGACGTACCTTTAGTACCTTGCTGATCGGTTATGCCCCAACGTACCCCTAAATCTTCTGCTACATCGTCTTTAACCGTTACCATTCGCGCTTCAATTAATACCTGTTTAATTGGGATGTCGAGCACTTCTATCAAGCGATGAATACTCTCTAATGTTTCTTCAGTATCTTTAACTAACAGCGTATTAGTGCGCTCATCCACGGCGACACTGCCACGCGTTGACAGCAAGCTTGAATCTTCACCTTTGAGCAGCACTGCAATATCAACGGCTTTAGCGTAATTAATCTGCAGATACTCTGAATATAAAGGCGCTAATTCTTTAACTTCTTGTAAATTTTTGAGCTCTTGGCTCTCTCTTATCGCAATCTCTTCACTGGGCGCAATCATCAAGATATTGCCTTCAATGCGCTTATCTAACCCTTTGGTTTGCAAAATAAGATCAAGCGCTTGATCCCAAGGTACATCATCGAGTCGCAGCGTGATATCACCTTCAACGGTATCGCTGACGACCAAGTTAAAATCGTTATAATCAGCAATGATCTGCAGTACGGTTCTAACTGACATGTTTTGGAAGTTTAATGACAATGAGCGACCGTCATATTTCTTTTCTTCTTTCACTATATCAAGGCGTTTGGCCTTTTCTATACTCAACTTAAATACACGACCGTCTTGTTGGTAGTCATACTCATAAGTACCTTCTACATCAATTAGAAAGCGACTAGTGAGTTCCTCATTAAAGGTTTCAAAACTCTTCACTGGCGTTGCAAAATCATGCACGTCCATGACGTAAAGCAGATCAGAGCGAATATCGGTGTTATATAATTTAAGCTCAAGTTTAGCGCCGACTTGTTCCACATTTGCCGCGACTGAACTATTTTCGAGCTTAATCAGTAGCTGGCCACCACCATTTGATGTGCGTTTAAAGTCGATACTTTCAATGCCGTTCATAAACGGATTGCTCGCCGCAGCGCCATCATTACGATTCATCACTTCATCATTGATAGTGAGTCTGTAGGTATTACCGACAACGCGACCTTGATAGGCTTTAACACTTTCTAATCCGACAAACACTTGAAGACTTGCACCACTCTGCACCGTACTGACGGTATCGACCCCAACAGTATCTATAGCAAGCGTTTGCTTTTGAAGTCCTGAAAGGCTATTTGCAAACCCTAAAATGATCTGTGCAGGATCAGCATTTAATTCAATCTCGGGTTGCTCAATATCATGTTCAAATACCAACTGTAATTCCAATTGGTGATCTACTATCGCATGATATTTAACATCGACTAACTTATTAGCCGCATGTGCTAGCGGAGCCATTCCCAATAGGAACGCAAGACTAATAATAACCTTAATAAAAGACGCGGCCTTAGCGAAGGCGCGATGTGTAATAGACAGTCTCATGAGCCTCTCAGTCATTCTTATTATTCTCCTGTTAATTCCATGCTGCTATTTCGTTCCGTCCAGCAGCCAGACCCGTCTGGAATCAACTCTATAATTTCGATCGTTTGCGGCGTTACTTTGGCAATTCGGCCATGATAAAGCCCCAGGTATTGGCCTGCTCCCAAGCGATAAACACTTCCATCACTAGTCTCAAGCAGAGCCCAAATCGTATCAACTTCACTCAATGTGCCACGCATTTTCAAGTTATCGAGTGCGTATGTTTCTAATCGCCCTTTGCGGCGTTTAAGATCGGGTTGTAAACAGTCCTTGGTGGTATCAATCACCTCTTCGGTCAACTCTCTTGACGGAGGGATATACGGGCTACGCATAAGATCTGCTTGATAATCAAAATGTTCAAACTTAGGCGTTTCTTTTAATGGCTTAATGTGCGCCACATGCTGCGCTTTAGTGGTTGTGACAAATAGCTCTAGATCGCTTCTGTCCCCTACGCAGCCAGAAAGCAGCAATACAGCCATCATTGCGGGCAGTATCTTCATCACTTAGCTGCCCCTTTTGCTGCAGGCAATTCAGCGCCCTCTTTAAAGCGATAAGTCTTCGCTAAAATATCCATAGCCAGTGAACCCGTCTCATCCCGCTTAATCACGAAATCATGTAAGCTCACAATGCGCGGTAACTTTGCCACACCACTAACAAGGTGCCCAAGTTGATGATAATCTCCGCTGACTGCAATTTTGATCGGAAACTCAATATAAAACTCTCTTATTATTTCAGAGTCCCAATCTAAACTATTAATTTTAAGTCCTGCATCAGTCGCCACAAAAGTAACGTCATCTAGCAAGCCTGGCATTTCATTTTGAGACGGTAACATCTTCAGCAGTTCAGCAAACTGCACTTCCATAACCGCTAACTGCTCTCGATATAACTTAAGGTTAGCTGCTAACTGATATTTAGACTTAAAATCCGTTTTAAACTGCTGCTCTTTTTGCTGCTCTGCATTTAACGCATCAATCGCATCTGATATAAACAAAAAATAACTGGCTACGAATACACACACTGCGAGCAGTGCAGCAAACACGCCTTTAACTAACTTAGGCCAAGCACCGATATTCTCAAAATCAATATCGTTAAACTGACTCAGATCGAGGTTCATTTACTCGCTCCTTTTGTCATGCTTAAATCCGCTATTTCACTATCTGCAATGGTAACCCGCAGAGTAAATCGTTGTAATTGCCTTAACTCTTCATTCTGAGCAATGATAGATTGCATATTAGGATCTTGTAGCCAATTAGAGGTCTTAACTTTGCGCATCATATTTGCCACATTATTGTTGGATTCACTGCGTCCTTCGATCCACAACATACTGCCTTTTTTCT
The DNA here is from genome assembly GCF_002836075.1 of Shewanella sp. GutDb-MelDb. NCBI lineage: Bacteria > Pseudomonadati > Pseudomonadota > Gammaproteobacteria > Alteromonadales > Shewanellaceae > Shewanella > Shewanella sp. GutDb-MelDb. The sequence continues at coordinate 6,761 of NZ_PJBM01000177.1, forward strand.
CTATACTGGAAAGGTAGATCCCTGCTGGCACGATACGCACTAACTCGTCTAGAACATGTGTCGGCAAATTTCTAGATTGCTGAAGCCCTAGAATGATTTCAGTACGACGCTCAATATCTTTTTTACGTGTTCTAATTTCGGTAATTTCAGCTATTTGAGCTTCAAGCAATTGAATTTCAGACTGTAAATAGGCGTTACGACCTTTTTGGTCGTCAGATATCACATCGATTGCCATTAGAGATAGATAAACGATAAGACCAGAGACTAAGAAAACCAGTGCCAGTACACCGGTGTAATCTCGTTTTTGTTTTTCTCTCGCTTCTTCACGCCATGGTAAGAGGTTTATGTTCGCCATTCAGCATAACTCCTTAATGCCAGTCCACATGCCAACATGTATTTACCGATGTCTGGCTGGAGTTGTTGCCTAACGGCGTCATCTGCATGCAAGCAACCTTTAAAAGGGTCACCAACAATGGTATTTACACCTAACTCATTAATCATTAGGTTGGTCATACCTTCGAGTTTGGCAGTGCCACCACATAGAACAATGTGATCCACTTTATCTTTACCACTCGAAGTACAGTAAATCTGTAGGGTGCGTTTTATTTGTTGTAACAGCTGAGTTTGGAAAGGAGATAACACTTCAAACATGTAGTTCCGAGGAAGCTCACCCGCTAACTTAGCCTTTTCAGCTTGCTCGTAGGTCATACCGTAGAAAGAGAGTATTGATTGAGTAAATTGTTCACCACCAAATGCCTGCTCTCTGACAAAAGTGGTTTCACCATTTTCAACAACAGAAAAAGTCGTAATACTGGCGCCAATATCGACCAGCGCAATAACTTTACTTTTTGCATCTTCTGGCAGCTGCGCCGCTATCATTTCAAATGATCGACCCAATGCGTAGCCTTCAACATCGACAACTTTAACCTCAAGATTAACCTCATCCAGCGCATCTGTTCGAGTATCAATATTCTCAGAACGACAAGCACTTAGCAGTACATCCACTTTAGTTGGATCTGTTTTATTGGCACTGAGGGTTTCAAAGTCAATATTAACTTCGTCCAATGAATAAGGAATAAGATTGTCAGCTTCAATTTCAATTTGAGCTTCCATCTCCTCTTCACTCAAAGAGGCATCCATGTAGATGACTTTGGTCATAACGGCTGAACCAGATACAGCCACAGCAGCAAATTTGGTGGTTTTTGGCAGTACTCGTTTGACTAACTTTAACGCCTCGACAACGGCTTCGCGGTCTCGAATTTCATGATCATTGACCGCCCCCTTCTTTAGCGGGATAGCAGCATGGCTTAGTATTTTATATCCATCAGCAGTCTTGCTCAGCAGTATTGCTTTAACTTCATGGGATCCAATATCAATCCCAACCATCTGCGGAGCCTGACGCTTCCATATATTTGAAAGCATAGTCCAACGTCACTTTATTATTATTTTCAAAAATAGATTAGCACAGAATCTACACGTTATAGCTATTTGTACAAAATGTTTCTAGATTTTACAATTGCCATTTTATTGACTTTAAATAACTACTTATAACTCTTAGTAACGCGTCAGACTAAAAACACAGTTCATTGTTGGTATTCATACTACTTTTAAGCAAGTGGTAGTGATAAATATCGATAAAAACGCCATCAGAAGTGACTTATACTGGTGCCACTGTTCTGACGGCGGTTAATTCTCAGTCATATTTATTTTCAGGAACATCGAATACTGCACAAATTGAAATATTGCTTCGGCTTTTTATCGTGCTAAATATGACCATGTAACTCGAAGGCATCTGGTGTTAACTTTTTAACGAAACTCATTACGGCAAACTCAGTATCAAGGTTAACGAGTCACTTAGCTTTGTACTCCAACGACCGCCATCTGGGTTATTTTTATAATTAATAGACAACCATAAAGCCTTTTTATTAATCAATAACATTAATCCTTAGGCTTTTACTTCACCATTGCTTCAACGGCTTATATACTACGGGTCTTATTTACAATTCATGGAATCTTCCTTTGAAGTGGTTAAAACGTCTTGTTATTGCTTTTTTTAGCCTAGGTCTACTTGGTATTGGTGCTATTGCGGCAGCATATTTTTATGTGCTTCCAGATTTACCCGATGTCACCACACTTAAGACGGTCAAACTGCAAACGCCACTTAGAATTTTTAGTAGCGACGGTAAACTGATCTCTCAGTTTGGTGAGAAACGCCGAATTCCCGTCCACTATAGAGATGTTCCAGAGCAATTAATAAACGCGATACTCGATACCGAGGATGCACGCTTCTTTGAACATAGAGGCATTGATCCTATTGGTATTATCCGCGCGGCGGTTATCCTAGTCACTACCGGTAAAAAGAGTCAGGGTGCCAGTACTATCACCCAACAGGTCGCCCGAGGTTTCTTTTTAACTCGAGATAAAACCTACATACGTAAGACCAAAGAAATTTTCCTCGCATTAAAAATTGAGAAAGCGCTGAACAAACAAGAAATTTTAACGCTTTACCTTAATCGCTCTTTCCTAGGAAACCGCGCTTATGGTGTGGGTGCTGCTGCTCAAGTTTATTACGGCAAAGAGTTAAGTGAATTAACTTTACCTGAAATGGCAATGATTGCCGGACTACCACAATCACCTTCTGCAGCTAACCCCATTAGAAATGCTAGCCGCGCTCTTAATCGTCGTAATTGGGTGCTTAGCCGTATGCTTGAAAAGCGCAATATCACTCAAGTCCAGTATGAAGAAGCGATACAAGCACCTATCACGGCTAAATATCACGGTGCTGTAATCGACTTATATGCACCCTACGTCTCAGAAATGGCCCGCGACTACCTTGTTGAAAAATATGGTGAAGAGGAAGCGTACACTGGCGGCTACGATATCTATACTACCGTGGATTCTAAACTGCAGCTTGATGCCCAAAAAGCGCTTCGTCATAACGTTTACTCATACGACGAACGTCATGGCTATCGCGGCCGCACCAAAGTACTTTGGAGTGAAACGCCGCTAGAAGTCGAAGAGATAAAAACCAAGCTGAAACAAACGGGTTCGTTCCAAGGAATGTACCCGGCGGCCATAATGTCTATTGATCAACAAACTGCAAAAGTCATGACCGCTAAAGGTGATATATACACTCTCCCGTGGGATGGCATTAAGTGGGCTCGTAAATTCATCACCAATAAACGTCAAGGCAAAGCCCCTAAGCTTGCATCTGACGTGTTAACAGCCGGTCAGCAGGTATGGATCCGTAACAACGGTGATATTTGGCAACTGAGCCAAGTGCCACTCGTGGCCAGTGCGATTGTATCGATAGATCCTCAAGATGGCGCGATCAAGAATTTAGTCGGTGGCTTTAGCTTCTACATCAGTCAATATAACCGTGTCACTCAAGCTAAACGCCAATTAGGCTCTAACATTAAGCCGTTTATTTATACTGCTGCACTGGAGAAAGGTTACACACTGTCGACGCTGATCAACAATGCGCCGATTAATAAGCCCGATACTCGACAAGGTACAGCTTGGCGTCCCAAGAACTCTCCAGATGTTTATGGCGGCCCAACGAGGCTGCGTGTCGGTTTAGCCCAATCAATCAACGTCATGTCGGTACGTGCCATGCGTTATAGCGGACTTGATACTACGATTGCCCAGTTAGTTAAATTTGGATTTGATCCTGCCGATCTCCCTCGCAATGAGTCAATCGCCCTGGGTTCGCCTTCGGTTACGCCGCTGCAAGTTGTCACTGCATTTTCAACATTCGCTAATGGCGGCTACCTAGTTGAACCCTATTTTATTAAAAAGATAGAGTCTGCTAATGGCGACCTTATTGAAGCCGCGAATCCAACATTAGCCTGCACCCCGGTGACCCCTAAGCAGTCTGTTGTGGTTGATCCATTTGCAGCGATGGCAAATGAATTTCAAAGTGACAGAGTCCCTGAACAAAAAACAGAGACTGAAATTAAGATAACAGGCACGGCGATTCAATGCGGTAGTGATGACTCTCGCTTTGCACCAAGAATCATTTCAGAGCAAACTTCCTTCCTTATTACTGAAGCACTAAAAAGTGTTATTTGGGGCGGCGGTGATTGGCGTAAAGGGACGGGTTGGAATGGTACGGCTTGGCGCGCATCAAGAGTGGTTAATCGCCGTGATATTGCGGGTAAGACGGGTACAACCAACGAATCTCGCGATACTTGGTTCAGTGGCTATAACCCTACACTGGCGACCACTGTGTGGGTAGGCTTTGATGACCATGGTCAAGAGTTAGGTCGCACTAGCTGGAATGCGAACGGCGCAAAAAATCAAATATCACTCGCCGAAGCAGGTGCCAAAACGGCGGGACCGGCCTGGAATGAGTTTATGAAAGATGCCTTAGCGGGGACGCCTGTGCTGCCAACGACGCCACCAGAGGGCATTGTCTCAGCTCGTATCGATTTAGCCACTGGCAAGCTGACGCGTAAAACTGATTACACCAGCAAGTTTGAGTATTTTATTGCGGGTACCGAACCAACAGAATATGCCACAGAACAAGAGGTAGACAACAGTGATATCTTTATCGATAAGTCAGAGGAAGAAGATCTGTTTCAATAACGCTGTTGCACAATAAAAAGGCGGCTATTTCGATAAGAAATAGCCACCTTTTTTATCATCAATTTAGACCACCTAAATTCGAGTTAAGTGATCATTGGCTCGACTGTTTTACCGCTAATGCAGACTTTACCTGAATCAGTGATGTTCCACCCAGCGCTTCACGCTTTGCCAAGCACGACTCAATCGTTAAGCACTCATAAACATCAGCTTCGATGATAGCACTGAAACTTTGCAGCTCCTCTAATGGCAGTTCTTCAAGCGGTGTTTGCTTGGCCATGGCATTAACAACGGCTTCACCTACCACATGATGTGCCTCTCTAAACGGCATCCCTTTCGCCACAAGGTAATCGGCTAATTCAGTGGAGTTAGCATAACCTTGTTGCGCGGCTATCAATGTTCTTTCACGATTAACTTGTAAACCACTTAGCACCAAGGCTGCCATTTCGAGACAGATAGCCCAGCTATCCATCACATCAAATAGTCCTTCTTTGTCCTCTTGCATATCTTTGTTGTATGCCAGTGGTAGCGCCTTCATCGTAGTAAGAATACCTACTAGGCTGCCATAAACCCGACCAGTCTTGCCTCTAATAAGCTCAAGTGCATCGGGATTTTTCTTCTGCGGCATCAATGAAGAACCAGAGGTAACTTCATCATCTAATTCGATAAAGCCCGCTTCTCCACTGTTAAAGAAGATTAAATCTTCAGCCATACGGCTCAAGTGCATCATACTAATTGACGCATCACTACAAATCTCAATCACATGATCTCTATCAGATACCGTATCGAGGCTATTAAGCGTTGGTCCTGCGAAGCCTAATGACTCGGCAAGTTTAACTCTATCCATTGGATAAGCGGTCCCCGCCAAAGCACCCGTCCCTAATGGACAAGTATCGGCACGCTTTAATGCATCTTCTAAGCGGCTTATATCACGTTCGAACATTTCAACATAGGCGAGGCACCAATGACCGAATAACACTGGCTGCGCTCTTTGTAAATGAGTATAACCTGGCATGACAGATTCAATTTCACGCTCCGCGAGTGCAATAAGCGCCGATCTAAGTTTCGCAAGTAGCACAAGTTGTTGTTGGCCCTCTTTCTTACACCAAAGCTTAAGATCGGTAGCGACCTGATCGTTACGTGAACGTCCAGTATGCAACTTTTTACCTAAGTCACCCACTTTAGCGATAAGCGATTGCTCGACAAAACTATGAATATCTTCAGCGCCAGAGGCAATAATCAGCTCTGGACTCGCTGATGTTTCGACCAGAAGCTCATTGAGCGCAGCATGTAATTGTGTACACTCATCAGAGGTTAAAATCCCCACCTGAGTAATAGCACTGGCCCATGCGATAGAGCCTTGAATATCTTGCTCTATAAGTCGGAAGTCCACAGGCAAAGAGTCGTTAAAAAGTTTGAACAGTGCGCTGCTCTCTTGGCTAAATCTGCCGCCCCATAATGCCATTTTGGCTTCCTCTTAGATGCTGGGCGGACAATCTGTCCGCCACGATAATGTTGAATTTAGTGAGTAGTCAGTTTTGACTCTACTTATTATGACCGTGTAATGCTCTGATCCGGCTCGAAAGCGAATACAAACGGATAAAGCCTTCAGCATCTTTCTGGTTATAAACATCGTCGTCACCAAAAGTAGCAAACTCTTCTGAGTATAAGCTGTTAGGCGAACGTTTTTTCACTGCACTTGCTTGGCCTTTGTAGAGCTTAATAATAACCTCACCATTAACGAGATCCGCTAACGGCTTCGATGCTCCAAGCAATGATGCACAGAGGGGGGTAAACCAACGACCGTCATAGACTAGGTGCGCCATTTGCGCGCCAACTTGTTCACGCCATTCGCGGCTCGTTTTATCAAGCACTAACTCTTCAATTGCACGTAGTGCAGCAAACATCACGGTGCCACCTGGGGTTTCATAGCAACCACGAGATTTCATTCCGACCAGTCTATTCTCGGTAATATCGATTCTGCCGACACCATGAGCGCCTGCCAATTCATTCAGTACCATGAGTGCTTTGTAAGGCGAAAGTGCTTCACCATTCACTTTGGTGATCTTGCCTTGCTCAAGTTCTAATGCAACATATTCAGGCTCATTAGGCGCATCTTCAGGCGCGACCGTCATCGTCCACACACCTTTAGTTGGCTCGTTCCATGGATCTTCTAGCTCACCACCTTCGTGCGAAATATGCCAAGCATTAGCATCACGGCTATAGATCTTAGCTAATGACGATGTCGTTTCGATATTACGCTCAGCAAGGTAATCCAGCAGATCTTCACGACTCACCATCTCCCACTCACGCCAAGGCGCTATCACTTTTAAGTCTGGAGCTAGCGCAGCAAAACAACCTTCAAAACGAACCTGATCGTTGCCTTTACCCGTACAACCATGACAAACCGCATCGGCACCCACTTTACGAGCAACTTCTACCTGTGCCTTAGCAATAATAGGCCTCGCCATAGAGGTACCTAATAGATAGGTTCCTTCATAAATTGCACCTGTCGCGATGGTCGGGTAGATATAATCAGCCACCAGCTCTTCTTTTAGGTCGACGATATGACACTCTGAAGCACCTGATTTAATCGCCTTTTCATACAGACCTTCAAGCTCTGCATCACCTTGGCCCACATCTGCGCAAAAGGCGATAATTTCACAATCATCATAGGTCTCTTTGAGCCACGGGATAATGGCTGAAGTGTCGAGGCCACCTGAATACGCTAGAACGACTTTTTTAACGTCTGTTTTCTTTGCTTCGATTGACATATTTACTTCCTAATACTTGATATCTTCTCGTCGAATACTCAACGAAATATAAATTAATTAACTCGTTGTTACTGACCTAATAAGGTCACCAGCACTGCATTTTGTGCATGCATACGATTTTCTGCTTGCTGCAATATCAGCGAGCCTGCGCCATCTACAATGTCAGCGGTAGCTTCAACTTCTCGGTAGGCTGGCAAACAATGCATGAAATGCTTAGCGCCAGCGGCTGCCATTAACTCGGCATTCACCTGATAAGGTTTGAACTTAGCTTCAATTTCTTCCATTGAGGCGCCGTCACCCATCGAGATCCATGTATCGGTATAAATAGCGTCATGACCCGCTATAGCCGCAACATCAGAGCTTAGCACTAAGGTTCCGCCATGTTTTTCGGCTAACGCTTGCGCTTCGCAAACAACCTTGCCATCGGGGAAATGACCCGGCGGACACAATACGGTGAGATGAGCCCCAAGAATAGCCGCTGCGAACATCAATGAATGGGTCACATTGTTGCCATCTCCAACATAGGCTAATCTCACTTTACTGACATCTTCATATTGCTCAGACAAAGTTAGAAAGTCCGCTAAGCCCTGACACGGATGGTAAAGATCAGAAAGCGCATTAATGACCGGCACTGAACCATGTTCTGCTAACTGCTCTATTGTTGAATGCAAAAATGTGCGCGCTACAATTGCATCTGCCCAGCAAGATATGTTTGCTGCAAAATCTGATACAGGTTCACGTTTTCCGAGAGCCCCATTTTGCTGATCAAGGTATAAGCAATGGCCCCCTAACTTATTAATACCAATATCAAAACTGACACGCGTTCTTAATGAAGGCTTCTCGAACAACATGACAACACTCTTGCCGTCTAATGCTTTTCTATAATCAGCAGGGTTAGCCTTAATGGCTTTAGCCAGCGCTAACAGATCCAAAAGTTGCTGCTGTGATAAATCTTTAATTGATAATAAATGGTCCATGAAATCGCTCTCCTATGGTTGAATCTGTGTGCCAACGGTTTCACCGTTGCTTAATGCAATAAGTTGTTCTGCATGACGCCAAGAGGCAATTTGCACCGTTTGTCCCATCGATTCTGCAACATCTAATGCTGCTTCGACTTTAACTTTCATACCCTTGTCTATCACACCAATCTTAGTTAATGCGGCAACCTCTGCTCGATTCAAACTGTTAATCAATTGCCCTTTACCATCGAGTACACCCGATACATCAGACAGCAACACCAAATTTCCAGCGACTAATTTAGCCAAAGCCGTGGCGGCTTGATCGGCATTAACATTAAGCATTTCGCCTTGTGCACTAATTGCGATAGAGCTAACAATTGGCATCCAACCTTTAGCTAGCACAAACTCAAGATAGCTCGCATCCTTTGGTTCGACTTCGCCGACAAGTCCGAGTCGTGGATCTTTAATGCTTGCTGTCATCATATCGGCATCAGCAAGGCTCATGCCTAAACTGGTAATGCCCGCCTTAATGGCCGCGGCTTGCAGTATTTTATTTGAGGTTCCAGCCAGCGCACCAACAATAATGGGCACTTGTTCAGCTGGCGTGACTCTGAGTCCGTCCAATTTTTCCGTCACCATATTGTTTGCTTTGAGTTGCTCATCCACTAAGCAGCCTCCGCCATGCACCATAATAAGCGCTTGACCATTAGCAATGATTTTTGCAGCGGTCTCCATTAGACGCGCCATGCCCATTTCGCACTGCAACAATGCACCACCCACTTTAAGCACCATTACAGGTTTGGTTTTTGCATTCATATCAGTATTTAACGTTGCCATATCTGTTTCCAAGCCTGTTATTTTAACAATTGGTTAAAGTGAATCTTTATGCATTGCAGCGCTTGACTAGCAGCACCTTTCATTAAGTTATCAATTGCGCTTGATACCACCAAGTAATTTGTCTCTACATCGTACTTCCAACCGATAAGGCAATTTGGTGTTTGCACTACATCGTCAATCTTGGGAAATTGATTCTGCTTTACCGTCACCAGTGACGTATTGTCATAGCACTGATAGGCTGCTTCTATGTCCTTGCTTGTCGTACCTTCCGCTAACTTCACCGTAATAGTGGCGAGGATCCCTCTTTTAAAATTGCCTAAATGAGGAGTAAAGATAACTTCCTGTCCTAGCTGAGTTGCTATCTCAGGTTGATGCCTATGACCGAGTACGCTGTATGCCATTAAGCTGACTTCACAAAAACTAGTATGAAGCTGCGCTTTTCTGCCCGCCCCAGTTACGCCACTGACAGCATTAATCACCGGTAATACGTCAGTAAGCAAGTGTGATAGCGGCTTAAGTGCCGTAAGCGAGGCTGTCGGATAACAACCCGGTACCGCAATCATTTTACTGCTAGCAATTTTCTCCGCGTTCCACTCTGCGAGACCATAAACAGCATCAGCGAGGACTTGTGGGTATTCATGAGTAAAACCATACCACTTAGGATACTGTTCTAACTCTTCGAAACGGTATGCGCCACTTAAATCAAAGACGACTAGTCCCCTTTGATAAAACCAAGCGGCGAGGTGCAAGCTCACGACATGATCGGTCGCTAATACGACCGCATCCGCCTGTTCGATGATGGCTGCTTTAGCATCATCGGTCAGCGGGCTTAAACAAAGATTAATATGACTATATGTAGGGTATAACTCAGCAAGCGGCTTGCCTTTATCTAAGCTATTTTCAGAAACATAAAGGCCTTGAATGGATAAGTCCGCTTCAGCATTTATGAGAGAAGTGATTTGTGCGCCGGTATAACCGCTAGCACCAATAATGGCTATATTTTTCATAGTCTATGAGTTTAAAACCTTAATCTTGAATTTAGATGACAAAACGAAAAAAAGAATGGGCACAACTTAAGCCCTGGCTGAACACCATAAAGACAAGATTATCGTCGCAGGAAGTGGGTATTACTGACCTTAATAATTAATAATTGAACTAGGTTAAACATATATACTCTCATTTATAGGTCATCAAAACATGGTACTTATCTTAGCTGTTTGATAGACTACCACACAAAACTAATTATGCAATATATTTGAATATATATTTGAGTATTTTTAATGAAAAAATTACCAGACATAAAGAGTAGCTTCACTCAGTTAATCGCGGCACCTTCAATCAGTGCATTAGAAGCACAACATGACATGAGCAATAAAGCCGTCATAGCGCTATTGCATAGTTGGTTTACCGATTTAGGCATGAACTGCCAAGCTCAACCAGTTCCCGACACCCGTAATAAACATAATTTCGTCGCCTCTTTTGGCAGCGGAAAAGGTGGGTTATTACTGGCGGGGCATACCGATACAGTTCCATTTGATGAGGGCCGTTGGAGTCAAGACCCTTTCCAATTGGTCGAAAAAAATGACCGTTGGTATGGCTTGGGAACTTGCGATATGAAAGGTTTTTTTGCTTTAGTGTTAGAAGCCTTAAAAGAATTGCCAATGGACCAGTTCAAACGCCCATTACACATACTCGCTAGCGCCGATGAAGAAACCACCATGAATGGTGCAAAAGCCTTTGCAGCAGCTAAGTCTATCAGCCCTGATTACGCCATTATTGGTGAGCCTACTAGCCTTAAGCCCGTCTATATGCATAAAGGGCACTTTACGCAAGGTATACAGGTTACGGGGCGAAGTGGTCATTCATCAGATCCCGCTAAAGGACTCAATGCCATAGAGGTCATGCATTTAGTCACCGGACAACTGCTCAAACTTAAGCAACATTTAGCCGACAACTACCGCGAGAATGCCTTTAGCGTACCCTACCCTACAATGAACTTTGGTCACATTCACGGTGGCGATGCCGCCAATAGAATTTGTGGCTGCTGTGATCTACATATTGATCTCCGCCCGATACCGGGGCTCGCACTTGAAGATCTGGAGCTGATGGTAACTAACTACTTAGAGCCTGTCGCTAGCCAATATCCTGGCAGCATAAGTGTCGCCCCTTTATATCCAGGTTCGGAGCCGTTTGCAGAGAATAAAGACAGTAGTTGGAGCAAGCTCGTTGCACAAATATCCAAAAATGAGCCTGAAGTCGTCAACTACGCAACTGAAGCACCCTATATACGTCAATTGGGTTGTCAGACACTAGTACTCGGTCCTGGCAGTATTGAGCAAGCTCATCAGCCAGATGAGTATCTTGACCTGCACTATATCAATCGTACTAAACAGCTAATAAAAGAGCTGATATATCATGCCTGTATAAAATAACTCATGCTGTCGAGGCCAATATTTAGTCCAAACTTATTCTGAGCGTCATAATTAATGAATTGAAAGGTGAGTTAGAGCACATTCAGGCGCAATAACCCAAACTAGATCATTGCCTAGTGTACAGCCGCTAGGTATTGTGATCGATTAGCTTACTAATATGGAGCACGTATGGTTGATATGTATGCATCGTTAAGGTCAAACGTTGGTACCTTAGGACAGATTTTAGGCGACACAATTCGTACTGATCTCGATGACACTTTTCTAGACAAAATCGAACAGATCCGCCATCTCTCTAAAAGTTCACGTCAGGGTAATGATGCCGCCCGCGAAGAGATGCTCACTTTGCTGTCCTCATTGAATGACGATGAGCTAGTGCCATTTGCCAAAGCTTTTAATCAATTTCTAAACCTAGCCAATATTGCCGAGCAATTCCACACCATTAGCCGTAATTGCGATGAGCTAGTATGTGTTCCAGACCCTGTAGAGCAGCTTCTTGGGAGAATGTTAGGTGGCAATATCGATCAAGAAAAAATGCTCAACTGCCTAAAAACGCTTGATATCGATTTAGTGTTGACCGCGCATCCAACGGAAATTTCGCGACGTACATTAATCCAAAAATATTCCGCAGTCGTTGATTCGCTCGCCGCGTTAGAAAACCCGCAATTAACTGAACAAGAGAAGAAACAGCACCATCTACGCTTACGTCAGCTTATCGCACAAATTTGGCATACCAATGAGATCCGTAACGAGCGTCCAACGCCTGTTGATGAAGCACGTTGGGGCCTAAGCACGATTGAAGTCTCTTTGTGGCAAGCTATCCCTGATTTTCTAAGACAATTAAACCAACAGGTGGAAGAGCGTACTAATACCCAACTGCCGATTGATATTGCGCCAGTGAGATTCTCCAGTTGGATGGGCGGCGATCGTGATGGCAATCCATTTGTAACCTCTGTGGTCACTCAAGAAGTATTGGATAGAAATCGTCACACTGCAGCCAGACTTTACCTTAAAGATGTTGTATTACTCGTCAATGATCTGTCGATGGAAGGTGCAAATGACGAGCTTCTTGCTTACACCAACAACAGTAACGAACCCTATCGTGACGTATTAAAAGGCCTCCAACAAAAGCTAAGAAAAACCATCGATTATCTCAATGCCAGACTTGAAGGTCATCAGCCTGAAGTCGATTTAAACGACATTATCTGGGAAGAAAAAGATCTTAAAGATCCACTGATGATGCTTTACAGGAGCTTGAGTGATCGTGGTATGAGTCTGATAGCCAACGGCTTATTACTTGATATGTTGCGTCGCATTGCTTGCTTTGGCATCCACATGCTAAGACTTGATATCCGTCAAGATGCGCAGCGTCATGCCGATGTCATTGCAGAATTGACTCGATATTTAGGCATGGGAGATTATGCGCACTGGGGAGAAGATGAAAAACAATCTTTCTTACTCAGAGAGCTCACTAGCAAGCGCCCATTAATCCCTGTGACATGGCAAGGGTCAGATGACGTTGCGGAAGTATTGAGAACCTGCCGCTTAATTGCCACTCAACCTGCACGAGCCATGGGTTCTTATGTTATTTCAATGGCCAGCCAACCTTCTGATGTTTTGACCGTATTATTATTACTGAAAGAAACTGGTTGCCCTCATCCAATGCGAGTAGTGCCACTATTCGAAACATTAGATGATTTAAACAATGCCTCTCAATGTATGTCGTCTCTCTTTAGCATAGATTGGTATCGTGGATACACTAAAGGCACGCAAGAGGTCATGATTGGCTATTCTGACTCAGCAAAAGATGCAGGTGTCATGGCTGCAGCATGGGCACAATATAGCGCACAAGAGAAACTCGTCGAAGTGAGCCAAGATGCAGATATAAAACTAACACTATTCCATGGACGTGGCGGCACTATTGGCCGCGGAGGTGGACCTGCGCATGAGGCTATTTTGTCTCAACCTCCTGGATCTGTTGATGGGCGTATTCGAGTCACAGAGCAAGGCGAGATGATCCGCTTCAAATTCGGCCTACCTAAGTTGGCAGTACAAAGCCTTGCTTTGTACACCTCTGCGGTAATGGAGGCGACTTTACTTCCGCCACCAGAGCCCAAACCCGAATGGCGCAGAGCTATGGAGCAACTAGCTGACGAATCGGTACTTGCTTATCGCGCCATCGTTAGAGAAGAACCGGACTTTGTCTCTTACTTCCGCGCAGCAACACCAGAAGTCGAGTTAGGAAAACTACCTTTGGGCAGTCGACCTGCCAAGCGCAGAGTTGATGGTGGCATAGAGAGTTTACGTGCTATTCCATGGATCTTTGCTTGGTCTCAAAACCGCTTAATGCTACCCGCTTGGCTAGGTGCAGGAGAAGCATTGCAAGCAGCCTCACTAAGGGGCGAACTGCCATTATTACAGGAGATGGAGCAACACTGGCCTTTCTTTAAAACCCGTATATCCATGCTTGAAATGGTTTACGCAAAAGCCGAGCCCAACTTAGCAAAGTACTATGAAACTAGCTTAGTACCTAAAGAGCTGCATCATTTAGGAGTCCAATTACGTGAACGTCTCGCCATTGGCATAGATGCAGTACTAGAGCTAACTCAATCAGAAAGCTTAATGGCACATACTCCTTGGAGTAGAGAATCGGTAGAGTTGAGAAACCCCTACATTGATCCACTCAACTTCCTTCAGGCAGAACTTTTAGCCCGTACTCGCCGAGAGGAAAAAACGTCTGCTAATGTCGAACTGGCACTCATGTTAACGATTGCAGGTGTGGCAGCAGGAATGAGAAACACTGGCTAATGAAATTTATCAAGATAGCTCTAAGTAGCTTATTGCTGGTATTGACTGGCTGCGTCAGTCAATACAGCATTACCGAAACTGAATTAGAAGGCTATCTCAGTGACGAGATGCACTTTGAAATCAAGCAAGGTAATCAAATTTTCGGTATAGAACTTAAAGTTAACAATATAGAGGTCACTTTAGGCGAAAAGCCCGATACGATGGCAGTAACAGCTTCAACTCGAATCAAAGTACGCAATCCTTTACTTCCCATTAGTGCTGACCTAACGGCGAAGTTTGAAGCGCAACCTTGGTACGATGCTAGCAATCATAGTGTTTATCTACGTAACCTTAATTTGGTAAAAGTAGAGTCACAACCTAAGGATATTGAGAAAGCGATAGGCTCAATAGCACCACAGCTAATGGGGTTCCTGACTCAGTTCTTAGAAACTCAGCCTGTATATGTACTCGATACACAAGAATCAAATCAGGCTCTTATAGCTGAAATGACCAAGCGCATTGAGGTTCAACCAGGCAAGCTTGTGTTAGTGTTTGACGACTAGATTTCAATTAGGGCAGTAATGAATGATTCATTATTGCCCTTTTTGCTATTTTTTAAATCTAGTAATTGAGCCATAATCCACAATCACGGCCTCACCCAGTAACTCTCTACGAAGCATATCAAATGCAACGGCGGTGCTTAAGCTACGAACCAAATCACGCGAACGTCTCGGTAATTTGATCATCTGGCTATAAACCCCCCCTTTAGTCGCCAAGGCTATAGCAACTGTTCCAACGGGTTTGTCCTCTGTGCCACCAGTAGGGCCAGCAATACCACTAGTAGCCAATGCATAATCACTGCCTAAAATGCCCCTTGCTCCTTTAGCCATCTCCTCTACGGTTGCAATAGACACCGCTCCATGATCATCTAACGTTTCGGCTTTTACCCCTAACACTCGCACTTTAGATTCATTACTATAGGTCACTAAGCCTTGATGAAAATAAGATGAGCTACCCGCAAATGCAACTAACTGGCTCGCAATCATACCTCCAGTGCATGACTCTGCAACACTTAGGCTACTTTCTGAACTAACTAACAGCCTATGGATCTCTTCGGCTAAGCTCTTTTTATTATCAGCAACTATCGCCGTTCCAAGTAAAAATCGTATTTGAGCCTCAATCTTATCCATCTCACCGATCGCCAACTTACCACGCGCAAA
The DNA here is from genome assembly GCF_002836075.1 of Shewanella sp. GutDb-MelDb. Classification (NCBI taxonomy): domain Bacteria; kingdom Pseudomonadati; phylum Pseudomonadota; class Gammaproteobacteria; order Alteromonadales; family Shewanellaceae; genus Shewanella; species Shewanella sp. GutDb-MelDb. Next base: position 22,351 of record NZ_PJBM01000177.1, read on the forward strand.
TAGTTTTATTTCGATATGTGGCATAGAGGTTCGATAACCGATCGTTATCCCCTCTGGTAATACAATAGATTCAAGTGCATCAGCTAAAGATGACTCCCCTTGCCCAAGCGTTAAATACTTACGCAGTGAAATATCTCCCGCAATTTCGAATCTTTCTTTAATAAACGGTACAAACTGCTCTTTTACCATCTGTTTAAATTCAAACGGCACTCCCGGAGTGAAAAACAACCAAGCTCGGTTAAGCTTTACAGCAAAGCCGCATGCGGTGCCGACCGGGTTATCTATCATAATTGCAGATTCAGGTAATAATGCTTGTTTAAGATTACTCTCCGCCATCACTCGACCGTTACGAGTAAACCAGTCCTCTAAGCGAGCACGCCAAAGAGCATTCTCAACCAAAGGTTCACCTTTAGCTAATGCCATTGCCTCAGAGGATAAGTCGTCACTTGTAGGGCCTAAGCCACCATTGACAACAATGACATCAGCTTCCGTACTGCGCTCCTTAAAAACAGCGATAAGATCTTCGAGCCGATCACCAACTGTGATCCGACGCTGGCACTCTACACCGTGCTCCATCAGAGTATTAGCAAACCATGCCGCATTCGTATCAACGATCTGACCCGCCAATACTTCTTCACCTGTACAAATCATTTCTAGCTTCATAGCACAATCCCCAGCATTTAATTGCAGTTAAACTAGGAGAGCTCAGCAGTAATAGCAATAACCAATTGTAATTAATTAATTTTATTGACGTGAACATGGGTTTACGCGGTGAGTTAAGAGTCAGTTCGACCAGCTTGAGATCGCCAAATTTTAAACATCAAATGGCAGTAAAGAGTACTGAACATCTATAAATACATCTAGAATTTAGCAGTAATACCACTAAATAGATTAGCTGGCGAAATTCACATTATTAGCACGATGATAATGCCAACTATCTAAACTTCGAAAGTATTGCGATTGAAATCAGCGGACTTAAAAACACTCAAATCGCAGACGTAAAAAAGCCCATTGCGTTAGCAATGGGCTGTTCACTCTCTTTCGAGACCAATCTTAGAAAGAGTGGCGCCTGGATAATATCGGCCACAACACGATTATATCGTTGCTATTGCCCTGCATTCTGTCGTTCCGGCAATTCAACAACGTAACAACACTCAAATCG
>NZ_PJBM01000259.1:0-88479 GCF_002836075.1 Shewanella sp. GutDb-MelDb
AGAGTTATTAAAAGGTAATCACAGAAAAACGACTTGCCTTGGTCAATATATGCTTGAATATGGTTCTACGCCACGCCTATTATAATAGGAGAAAATTTTAGTGAGATTTCTCATCCAATCGAGTTTGGTGAGCAAAAAATGAAAGCCCCTTATCAACTTATTGAAGGGCACCTGAGATTATCATACCTTAATGGGATGATTTCTGAGGGGTATAGTAACCTAATGAAAAAACATAAAGTATGGGTCGTAACGTATCCATAAAGCGCCTAACAAGGGTTTTCAAGTCGGACAAATCACAGTTGGCTTTTTGTTCGTATCTCACTTATTTTAGCCAACTGCAATTTGCCGCTTAAAACGGCGTTAGGTAACTACGGATGGTTAATCTTCTGAATCCAGAATTGCGAGTGAGAGATCTGAGGAAACTTGTTGAACCTCATTTACATGAAGTAGATTGGGATTGTGGTGTTGACGACACTAGTGAATGGGTTATTGCTTCTTTCGAAGATAGTGTACATAAACAGAAACTAATTACTTGGTTAAAGAGTAAGAGTGTTTCTGATACCTTTGAAATAATTATCACTGATAAAGCTTGGTCAAACTTAAGATATTTAAGTTGGTCTAAATTGCTGTCCGAATTGGAATATTACCTAGACCAAGAAAGTATTCTGATTATTGCTTCAGATCGAACATGGGTGATGGAATATGCGCCTCAACAGATAGTCAGATTTGGGCAGTGGGTAAAAGTTACCTAACAAGAATTTCAAGCAGGACAAAATGGGCGTTAGGTGTATATGGATCGTACTTTTAAAATAATTATTAATTTAAGCATGCTGGCTTTAGCTATCAGTTCAGCGCTTCACTTAATTTTACTTAGTTCTGACAGTGAAACTTATAGGCTGTGGGTGCTCACCCAAATCACGATACAAATCGTAGGTATTCCCTTACTAATATTTGTTCGTAAATTCAGTCTAATCGCCTTAATAGTATTTTTCGTCGTATCGATCCCATTTGTTTTAATTAACGCAACTAAAGTGAATTACAGCCACATCACATACAACGCCACTTTGTTCTTCTTATATTGGGTGGTAATTGGTAGTCTAGTTTACTGTAATCGTGCTCAATACAAACAGGTGCATCATGCCAACTAAAACACCTAACAAGGCGTTTAACCGCCGTTACAGCCGCAAAAAAACGCGGCTTCCACTGGACAGCTTCTCCGCAACTTCGTTGCTACAAAGCTGCCGGTTAACTTGGCGTTAGGTAACTAGATGAAAACTGAGCTTGATACCCACAATTATCAGGATTGGTTCCTTGATAATTTACAGTACCAAAATGGATTGCTAACTTTGACCCTTGAAGAAGGGAAAAGGGCAGCAGGAAAATTTGATCCTAAGCGCTTTCTAGTAGTTTTTACAGACACAGTCCAATTTCAAATTTATGATGAATGTGACCATTCAGAAAATTACCACCTCAATAGAGAGAGTGGAGTTATTGGTAGGTATGATAAATCGAGCTTAATAGATTATCTTAAAACTGAAACCATACTATATGACACAACTCCAGGAGAGCTGGCTCATTTCTCAGTTATGACTTCAAATGAGTTTATTCATGTGGTTACTCGTGAGATTCCAAAAGTGCTTAATGTTACCTAACAAGCTGTTAAACAAGGACAAAATACAGTTGGCCTTTTGATCCTTCGTCGCTTATTCTAGCCAACTATATTTAGCCTGTTAACAGGGCGTTAAATGCCTAAATAAAACATATCGCATTCAGGAAGAATAATTATGAATCTATGCAGTATCCTCGGTATTGAAAAGCCAATAATTCAAGCTCCAATGGCTGGAGTACAAAACTGGGAGTTGGCTGCTGCAGTATCAAACTCTGGTGGGCTTGGCTCTATTCCTTGTGGGATGTTGACTAAAGATCAGGTCTTATTCGAGATTATAAATTTCAAAAAAAACTCAAATAAAACTTACAACTTAAACTTTTTTTGTCACAAAATGCCTGAGACAAATAATCAGGCACTTGAAGCATGGGAAGAACAGCTTTCACCGTACTACGAATCTTTTTCGATCAAGCCTCTAAACGAAATTTCTGGCTTGAGGCTTCCTTTTGATGCAAATCTTGCTGATGCAATAGAGCCCCATAAACCACCAATACTTAGCTTTCATTTTGGTCTTCCATCGGCAGAGCTTGTAACAAGAATAAAGTCATGGGGAACAGTTGTAATGTCTTCAGCTACGACCAAGGAAGAAGGAGTGTGGCTAGAGGAAAATGGAGCTGACATTGTCATTGCTCAGGGCTATCAAGCTGGAGGTCATAGAGGTATGTTCATGACTTCGGACGCATCAACTCAACTTCCGACGTTAGAACTTGTAGCTTGCTTAAAACATGAATTATCTGTACCAGTTGTTGCTGCAGGTGGAATAGCTACAAGCACTGATATCAAAGAAATGATAAGGCTAGGTGCTTCAGGAGTTCAAGTTGGAACTTCTTACTTGTTATGCGATGAGGCAAAAACAAGTGCTATTCACAGGCAAGCGATAAAATCAAAAAACAGCGTAACCGCTTTAACTAATATATTCTCAGGTCGATTGGCGAGAGGCATTACTAATAAAATAATGAAAGAGTTAAATTTTATAGCGAGTAAAGCCCCAGAGTTTCCTTATGCATCTATAGCTATTGGTCCTTTGAGATCAAAAGCTGAATCCCAAGGTCTATCAGATTTTACTCCACTGTGGTCAGGTACTGACCGAAGTGGCTGTAAAGAGATTTCTGCGACTAAGTTAACCTATGAGTTATGGGGTGACGGCATTTAATCGGGTAGCCTGAGGTATCTAGCCTCAAAAAGACAGGACAGCCATATCTTTAATAGATTTTCTATTTCAAACTTAAATGCCGAGTGATTGTGCTTTTCTAACCCAGTGTAGGTGCAGCTGAGGCCGTCGAAAGCAGGCAATTGGAACCACATGCTTCAAAAAAAACCACTTCTGCCCAAGGGGAAATAGGTAACCCTCTACCTTAAAAGAACCCTGCTTACAAACCCCTACAGTCTGGGCTTTAGACTCGAACCATCTTGATCCATACTTTGATCTACAAGCCACTGCACTGCATCAGTCTGTCCCATTAACTTAATCAATGTCGGCTTAAAATAATGTCCTAAAGCGGGTTTGCGCCAATACATATATTCCGGCAGTGGTTGCACTGTCCCAGCACCGAATGTACGCTGAATCAGGCTTGAAAATTCAGCTAAACTATCAGCGGTTGGCAGTGCTATCGTCGGCCAAAAGTCAGCTAAAAATGTATTAAAACTGTTGAACGCGGTGAGCTCTTTGACGCTATAACGCGCAAGAGCTTGCGACATGATAGGCACACTCCAATGGGACATAAATGCCACATTTGCCATTACATCAATGTTACGACGATGATATTGCTGCCACGCTAAGCTCAAGCTATTAGTTTCTTTGGCGATACGCCAAATCAGATAGAGATCCGCTAACCACTCATGTTGAAAAGGACTGGAGATCTCAGCATTCATGGTCTTAAGCGCTTCAATTGCTTGAAGGTGGCCTAATTCATGCCAATAGGTCAGTTCATGCTGCCGATTAAGACTCAAAGAAAAGTCCCCTTCTCCCCAGTTAACACTGCGTTTGAGGGGAAGCTGGCTAAAGTCGGTTACTAATACGCCTGCGACGTCGACATGCTTGAGAGGTAACACCATCGCGGCGCGCGCGCCCAATGACATTTGTATCAGCTGAGTGTTAGGTAACTGTTTTCTGGCAGAAGGAGGGAGTTGACTTAAGCAAACTTCAAGCTGCTTAAGCTCGCAAACAAGGGCTTTCTTAGAACCGATATCATCCCAAATAAAGCCACTTGTCAGCGCGATGCTAAAAACTAATGAGTTCAGCATTAATTAGATAACATTATTGATCTTTACGCATGGCTTTCACTAGCGATTAGCCATGATGTTTTCAATAATCGCCGTGGTTGAAATACCCTCTTCAAAGCCGAGTACTTTAACCTTGCCCCCCGCAGCAATCACCTCTTCGCCACCCGCAATATCTTCAACCTTGTAATCGCCGCCTTTTACCAGCAGATCAGGCAACAAGCGAGCAATCACGCGTTGTGGTGTATCTTCACAGAATGGGACCACCCAATCAACCGAAGCAAGACCGGCTAACACTGCCATTCGTCTGTCTTCTGGGTTCACCGGACGCCCTTCGCCTTTCAGGCGTTTGACTGAAGCGTCGCTATTAACAGCAACGATTAATCGATCACCTAGGGCTTTGGCCTGTTGCAGGTAACTGACGTGTCCTGCATGTAAAATATCAAAGCAGCCATTGGTCATGACCACACGCTCACCACGCAGCTTAGCTTGCTCTAGCGCGTAAACGAGTTGGTCTTCACTCACTGCACCGAAACCTGATTCACCTTGATTCAAAGAGAGCGCTTCGATTAACTCAATTCTGGTCACCGTTGAGGTGCCTAACTTGGCAACCACTATTCCTGCTGCCGTATTAGCAATAGCGCACGCTTGTGGTAAATCACTGCCTGCGGCAATCGCTGTCGCTAGCGCTGAAATAACGGTATCACCCGCACCCGTCACATCGTAAACCTCGCGTGCAACCGTGGGGATATGCAGCTCTGGCTGATCTTTAGTGATTAATGTCATGCCTTTTTCTGAACGCGTTACCAACATGGCATTGAGCTCAAATTGCGACAACAAAGACTGGGCTTTAGCGACTAAGTCTGCTTCTGATTCAACCTTGCCCACTACCGCTTCAAATTCACCCATGTTTGGCGTTAATAGATAAGCACCACGGTAACGAGCAAAATCACTGCCTTTAGGATCCACTAACACTTTGACCCCTTTGTCGTTCGCCGATTGAATAAAGGCTTCAGGAGAAACGAGGGCGCCTTTAGCGTAATCAGACAGCACTGCCACATCGACATTGTCTAACTGTGAAATGGTTTTTGCTAGCAGCGCATCACTTTCTACTTTCGAGTAACTCTCTTCAAAATCCAAACGCAGCAATTGCTGATTGCGCGACATCACTCGTAGTTTAGTGATCGTCGGCTTGCCAGCAACTCGATGCCAATTAGGCTCAACGCCGAATGCTTGCACACCAATGGTCAATGCGTCAGCCGTTTCATCAACACCGACGATGCCAGCAAGACTCGCTGCGCCGCCTAGCGTGGCAATGTTAATCGCCACATTCGCCGCGCCGCCAGGTCGATCTTCAATCTGTTCGACTTTAACAACGGGGACGGGTGCTTCAGGAGAGATACGCGCAGTCGTGCCCGCCCAGTAGCGATCTAACATTACATCACCAACGACGAGTACCTTGGCGTTTTCAAATGCTGGCAGAGAAATCTTCATAATGGCCGTGTGTTTTGCAAATTTACTGATGATTGTACCTAATTTTTAATGATTTTGAGTGAGTTTGAGTGAGTTTGCGTTAGAATAATGAGTAATTTTTCAATGTATTCGAGTTTTCCGTGGTAGAAAAAGCCCAGTTGTCATCTCATCTTTATCATCCTAAGTACTGGCCCCTGTGGCTAGGCGTTGCGATGATGCGCTTAACACAAGTGTTGCCATTACCTCTCCAAATGAGGATTGGCGCGGCTATTGGCAGAATTGCCATGAAGTTTGCCCGCAAACGGGTTAACACTGCCAAGCGTAATTTGCAGCTGTGCTTTCCTGATATGGGCGAAGCAGAACAGCAAACGCTATTACGCGAAAACTTTGAACAAACAGGCAAAGCTATCTTCGATACCATCAATGCATGGTGGTGGTCGGATGAAAAAATTCAACAACATATGAGTATTAAAGGTCAAGAGCATGTCGAGCAAACCCTGAACAGTGGCCAAGGGGTCATACTGTACGCCGTTCACTGCCTGCCTTTAGAGATGGGTGCTCGTATCTTTGGCCAGTTCCAGCCAGGAGTGGGCGTTTACCGACCGCATAATAATGCCGTAATTGAGTATCTGCAGGTCAAAGGTCGATTACGATCTAATAAAGCGCTGGTGCCAAAAAGAGATTTACGCCAAATGGTGCGTAGCTTAAGAGCCCCCAACGTCATTTGGTACACTGCCGATCAAGATTTTGGCCGTTCGAGTGCCACATTCATCCCTTTTTTCGCGGTTAAAGAAGCCGCCACCATTACCGGTGCCACCACACTGGCAAGGCTGGGTAAAGCCAAGGTTCTGCCCTTTTTTGTTGAACGAAACAGTACCGACACAGGCTATAACATCGAAGTCCAAGCGCCGTTAGAAGACTTTCCAGGCGAAAATGAGATTGAAGATGCCAAGCGGGGTAATCGAATTATTGAAGACATTATTTGCCGTAATAAAGGTCAATATATGTGGCTGCATCGACGTTTTAAGACCCGCCCAAAACCTGAAGACCCGTCCTTATATAAATAACCCCCTAGCCCTTTGCAGCATTTGCAAAGGGCTTTGTTTAGCTCACTTTCGTTCAACAAGTAGCCCTTTCTACATTCTCATACTCCAATGTCCTCATGCTTAGCCATACTCGACATTCTCAGCCCGATAAGTATTTATTTCCACACGATTTCCTACGTCGATTACTTTTCGAACGCCACGCTAATGTCAAAAAGACAGCTAGGTGTCATAAGGACACTTAAAGCGCTGTCTTTGTGACATCGCCACTATAAATAAAACAATAATATCCTTTTAAAACAGCAGCTTCAACTATTGGCATGCTATCTGCTATAGCAAGCTACGCCTGAATAATAATACCGTTGCGCTAAGAGGACTTATGAGCAAACAAAGACTAACGGCAATTGCACTACTACTGGTGCTAATTGCTTCATTTACTGTACTACTGAGTATTGGTAGTGAAATCTATCGAGAAAAGCCGCCAATACCAACAGCTTTTGTTGATAGCCAAGGACAAACACTATTTAGTCAAAATGACATCGAACAAGGACAATTGGTTTGGCGCTCTATGGGGGGGCATCAACTGGGTTCTATATGGGGACATGGTTCATATGTTGCTCCAGACTGGACTGCAGACTGGTTACATAAAGAAGCTCAGGCTTGGCTAGATATCACCGCAAAGCAACGTTTCAAGATCCCGTTTACGCAACTAAACACCCAGCAACAAGCAGGACTTGAGCAAGGCTTGCGCGAAGATATTCGCCGTAATACGGTTGTTGAGCAAGCTAATGGTGATACCTATATCACTCTTTCAGACACGCGTATTGCAGCCATTAAACAGGTAGAGCAACATTATTTAGCGCTATTTGGTGATGACCCAGAGTTATCATCTCTTAGAGAACAATATGCAATGAAAGAGGGTACCGTTCCGAGCTTAGATCGCCGTGAAAAGCTCAATGGTTTTCTATTTTGGGGCGCTTGGGCTGCAATAACAGAACGTCCAGATGCCGATTATACCTACACCAATAACTGGCCATTCGATCCACAAATTGGTAATACGCCAACGTCAGACAACGTGGTTTGGTCAATCTTAAGTTTTGTGACTCTTATTGCGGGTATCGGTGCATTAGTCTGGCATCACGCGAGCTGTAAACATGACAGTTTGCCAAAGCCTGCCGAACAAGACCCACTCTTCTTCACTAAACCCACTAAATCACAACGCGCTGTAGGGAAGTACTTCGTTACTGCGATAGGCTTGTTTCTATTGCAAATATTACTCGGAGGGATCACCGCACACTACGCGGTTGAAGGGCAAAATTTTTACGGTATTCCACTGTCAGAAATTCTCCCTTACTCCGTCACGCGTACTTGGCATACACAACTTGCCGTATTCTGGATTGCAACGGTTTGGTTAGGTACAGGTCTTTATATTGCCCCTGCATTATCGGGCTATGAACCTAAGTTCCAACGCATCGGTGTAAACGTACTTTGGGTTGCACTTCTGGTGGTTGTGCTCGGCTCTATGGCAGGGGAATGGATTGGTGTTCAGCAGTATTTTGACCTAGACATGAATTTCTTATTCGGTCATCAAGGTTATGAATATATCGATTTAGGCCGAGTGTGGCAGATATTACTGCTGGTAGGATTATTGATCTGGCTTGCCCTTGTGACAGCAGCAATGCGTCCCGCGTTAAAAGTTAAAGGCGAGATGCGCCCGGTTATTTGGGTACTGTACGCCTCGTGTGTAGCGATTGGTTTATTCTATGGTGCTGGCCTATTTATGGGTAAGCATACCAACCTTGCGATTGCTGAATACTGGCGCTGGTGGGTGGTTCACTTATGGGTAGAGGGGTTCTTCGAAACCTTCGCTACCTCTGTTGTCGCCTTAATGCTTGTGCGCCTTGGACTTATCCGTGCTCGCAGCGCAAATGCAGCGGTACTCTTCACCACGGTTATTTTCTTAACCGGTGGTTTAATCGGCACCTTGCATCACTTGTACTTTACCGGTACGCCAACCTCAGTGATTGCATGGGGCGCGATTTTCTCGGCTCTAGAAGTGGTACCACTGGCACTGATTGGTTTTGAAGCGGTTGAAAGTTATCGCTTACGTGCAGCAAGCCCTTGGATGATCCGTTACAAGTGGGCGATTATGTTTTTCGTGGCCACCGCATTTTGGAACTTAGTCGGCGCTGGGATCTTGGGTTTCCTCATCAACCCACCTATCGCGTTGTACTTTATCCAAGGTCTAAATACTACCGCAACTCACGCCCACGCAGCGTTCATGGGGGTATATGGAATGCTAGGTATGGGACTGATGTTATTCTGCTTACGTGGATTAACAGGACAAATGCAGTGGAATGAGAAGCTTCTAAAAGGCGCCTTCTGGACCATGAATATTGGCTTAGCCGCCATGGTATTTATGTCTCTACTGCCCGTTGGCATAGTGCAGTTCTTTGCCGTTATCGACAATGGTTACTGGTTTGCTCGTTCACCAGAAGTGATCCATAGTCCACTGGTTGAAACACTGGTTTGGATGCGTATGCCTGGTGATATTCTATTTGGCTTTGGTGGCTTATTTATGGGCTACTTCTTCTTTGATATTATCAAAAAAGCCATTGTTAAGAAGAAAACAGCGAGCGCACTAGATGACAGTCAAGCATCAGCTAACGCTTAACAACGTTAAATGATACAGACTCAAGGGCGCTATTTGAAGCGCCCTTTTCTTTATCTAATACACGGTACATTTGACACTGTTCATCATTCGCATTAATGTCAAAAAGACAAACACCTCCCATCGCTCAGTCAGTATGAGTTTTGTTGTAATACTTTATGGAAATTCTCTATGTCTTTAAGCCAAACTGATCTTACCCGCATCGCCTTAGATATTACTGCTGGGCTTTCTGATCATGATAGATTCTCGCGCTTACTCGATACCATAAGGCAAACCTTGCATTGCGACGCTGCCGCACTACTGCAATTTACCGGACAACAATTTAACCCTCTGGCAATTGATGGCCTCAGCCCAGATGTACTCGGGCGACGATTTATTATCAGCGAACACCCAAGACTCGAAGCCATTGCACGCGCTGGCGATATCGTGCGCTTTCCAGCTGACAGTGAACTGCCTGATCCTTACGATGGCCTGATCCCTCACCAAGGTGATAACTTAGTGGTGCACGCTTGCATCGGACTCCCCTTGCTTGCTAATGGCGACCTGATTGGCGCTGTCACCATCGACGGTTTTGACCCTAAGCAATTTAACGATTTTAGTGACAATGAGCTGCGCACACTCAGTGCGCTTGCGGCAGCTTCGCTTAACAATGCCTTGATGATCGATAAACTCGAGAAACAGGCTGTCCAGTCACAGGAAATACCCTCTGCGAGCCGTATTAACGCTGATACTCGTGTAGAAATGATAGGCCACTCAATGGCGATAAATTCACTTAAAAATGAGCTTAACGTGGTCGCGAATACCGATCTAAACGTGCTTATTTTAGGGGAAACAGGTACAGGTAAAGAGTTGGTGGCAAAATCGGTGCATCAACTTTCGCATCGTGCAAAACAGCCTCTCGTCTACTTAAACTGCGCAGCGTTGCCAGAATCCGTTGCTGAGAGTGAGCTATTTGGTCATGTTAAAGGCGCGTTTACCGGTGCAATAAGTCATCGTAGTGGCAAGTTTGAAAAGGCTGACAACGGCACCTTGTTTTTAGATGAAATTGGCGAACTGCCATTAGGGTTACAAGCTAAGTTATTAAGAGTATTGCAGTACGGCGACCTACAGAAAGTAGGTTCTGATAAGAGCTTAAAAGTTGATGTGAGAATCATTGCCGCAACCAATAAAGACCTTAAAAAGGAGGTACTTGCAGGACGCTTTAGAGCCGACCTTTACCACCGACTCAGTGTATTCCCAATCGTCGTACCGCCCCTAAGAGAACGTGATGGTGATGTCACTTTATTAAGCGGTTTTTTTGTAGAACGCTGTCGCCAAAAACTAGGCCTTAAAAGCCTTAGATTAGATGCAAGCAGCCTTGCCATTCTCAATGGCTACGACTGGCCCGGCAACATCCGAGAGTTAGAACATGTGCTGCACCGAGCATCGGTGCTATCTCGCGCCCAATCATCATCGGACAGCTGCCTTATCTCGCAGCAACATTTTGACTTCCATGTGGAGCCGCAAACCAGCGTCACTAACACTAAAATAGTCCCTAGCCATACTGCGCACCCCAGCCATCAAACGTTAAAGCAAGCTACCGCAACTTTTCAATCACAGTATATTCAGCAAGTATTAACTGAAAACGAAGGTAACTGGGCGGCAACAGCGAGATCCCTTGCACTCGACTCTGGCAACCTCCACCGACTCGCTAAACGCATTGGGATAAAATAATAAGTTAAACCACATCAAAATGCCCATTGGGGTTAATGACAATAACTGCTATAAATGAGTGTAAGAGATAAATCCGCCGTTGCTTTAATGGGTTATGTTACGTTGCAAAAGGATGAAGCACATTGAGAAAATCGGCAAATAAACACCTTTTCATCGGCCTATTTTTTGCCGTAGGTTTTATCTCAAACGGCGCTATTGCTGCAGAGCAACAACCTCTAACTGCCATTGAGCACAGTTGCGATCTAACCACCCAAGCAGCTCCGCTTTATCAAACCGAAAAGCGTATTCAGTATCGTCAATTAAGCAACGGCTTACAGGTGAGAACCTTAGCGATTGCTGACTCATCATCAATTTCAATCGCCAGCCAGTTTGATGTTGGCTCTCGAAACGAAATCAAGGGGCAAACGGGTTATGCGCACCTGTTTGAGCATATGCTCTTTAAAGGCAGTCAGCATGCCCCCGGTGACCGTTACACTCAAACTATGAGTGAACTCAGCGGCCAGTTTAATGCCAGTACCTTTTTTGATTTCACTAATTATTACTTAACCATTCCCGCCCCAGCACTGGAGCTAAGTTTATGGTTAGAAGCCGATCGTTTTAGGTATCCAGCACTAACGCCTGCCACCGTTGCTAACCAGCAAGGCGCAGTGCTCGAGGAGATGGCCACCAGCATTGATAACCAACCTTATGTGCGTAAAGCAATGGAGTTTTTGCTAGCGCAAGTTCAAGGTACGCCCTATGGACATGCGGTTATTGGTAGCATTGCTGACGTAAAAGCCGCGACACCTGAATCGCTCAATCAGTTTCATCAGCGTTTTTATCGCCCCGATGCAATGCAGTTAAGCTTAGTGGGTAACCTCCCCGCAAACACCAATACCTGGATAGATAATAGTTTTGCCAGCTGGCAACAGCCGCTTGCCGCTAAAGTCGCCATGTCAGATCTCATCATTGACGCAAAGGCGGTTCACGGTGAAATAGTTGATGAACGCGGCCCGTGGCCAGCGGTGTTACTCGCTTGGCATACAGCTGGAACTGATTCGCCAGATGCCGCTGCACTGGCGTTACTCGAAGCGTACCTGTTTCAAAATAAAAGTAGCTTGATTGAACGCACCAGTCTCAGCGATCCCGACCAACTCCTTAGTTATTCAATTCCACTCAAAATGCAGCATCATGGCGTGACCAATCTGGTATTAGTCCCCCGAGCCCGCACTTCACTCGATACCTTAACCGAGAACGTTGAAAAGTTAATTGGATCGGTAACTGTAGAACCCATACCTGCGCAACAACTTTGCCAACTAAAGCAGATATGGCTAGATAAAAAGCTCTCAATATTAGATAGCCCATCGGTACTGGCTCGAACCCTTTCAGCGACGCTACCGCAGGATAGTTCAGCACCATTAACAGCCCAATGGCAGCGAATAAATGCTGTCACGGCTGCGGATCTACAGCGCGTAAGCGAGCATTATTTTAAGCACAAACGCGTCCGGCTCGACTTGCTCCCTCCTTGGCACATACGTGCTGCCAAAACGATTCTAGAGTGGTTGCCAAAGGGAACAGCGGACGATCTTGAAGAGAGTGTAATGTGATGAAACATCGGATACGCATTATCTATATAAGAGTTGCCAGTGTAAGTTTAATGGTTTACTTAAGCCTATACCTACTGGGCTGCCAACAGACTCAAATAGACTTTACTGCGACAGCTGCAACCAGTCTCCCAAAGTTTAACCCCATTCACGGGGCACCGACCCTTGAGTCCATGCGTTTTGAGCAAACACAGAGCATTCAACAACAAATAATGCCTAACGGCAGTCAGTTATTTAGGGTTAACGATCCAAAATCAGGTTTAGATCACCTCACTCTCGTGGCTTATAGCGCTCGACAGCCGTTTAAAAATGTAGACGTGTTGATGAGAGCATTTGAAGAAAAGCGCCGTTGGCTGGTCGCGAGCCAAGCGCAGAGTTGCGCCGAGAGCCTAACGTTTAGCCCGTCACTGCACAGTATCGCGATTGGTATTAGTTGCCACCAACTTCCCACAGAGGCCACTGAGCTGCTAATGAGTTTTTGGCGCCCACACAGCTTTGATGACATCGACATTGCTAATGTTAGGCGGCAATTAAAGCTCGCTAAACATATCAATGCTTTTAGTGGCGCAGAGATCAATACCGTCTGGGCGAGAACCATTCTCGGCGAAGAACATATCTATAACCAAGCGCTCAACGATAGTTCACTTGCCGATAGCTTAACGCTTGATAGCCTTAATAACGTTAGAGAGCAGATATTATCTCAATCGAGTTGGGCTGTATTAGCTAACCAAAGACTAACTAATGCTAAAGGTAAGCCACCACAAGCATTACTCTCCCGCGCAGTGGCGTTAAATAGCACCACCAACATAACCCAAGATACCCATAATCATTCCAGCACACAGATAATGCAGAACATGCCTGTTGTTCCTTTAGGCAATAGCAGTAAAACGATCTACATTATTGACGCCCCTGGCAGTGTACAAACTCAAATCAGAGTCGGCTATCCAATGGTTAGAGACTTAAATGACACACAGGTAAATCAAGCATTATTACCCAGTGATGCAAGTGGCAATGCTCAAGATTGTCAGTTACTTGCAAGCTGGTTAGGGCGCAGTTTTTCGGGCCGATTATATTACGACTTACGTGAGGTTCGTGGTTTAACTTACGGTATTTACGGTCGCTGTTATGACAATCCTCTTTCGCGCTCTATCAAGTTTTATGGCAGTACTAAACTTGAGCACACTGGCGCCTTTATCGATGGTGTACTCAAGCACTTAGCACTGGCCGCTGAGAGTCCACCCAGTCAAGCAGAGTTAACCGCAGTAAAAACCTATAACACCAGTAAATTACTGCTGCGCCAAGATAACCCCATGGCGCTAGAGCTTGATACTATTAGGCAGCTCACCTCTGGGTACTCACCTTTATACCAGCAAGCATTCGCCGACAAAATCGAGGCGCTCACCGCGGAGCAACTGCAGTCCATTGCCGCCGATGTATTTAGTCGTCCACCCTATATTGTGATCCGTGGCGACGCAGAAAAAATCAATGCCGATCTTAAACAGAAGCTTCCTGACTGGCAGCTGATTGAAGTGTCTGCTAATGAGTCGTTATAATACGTGCAATTCTAATTAAGATACGATGACCTAGATGACATTGTTAAGCGCGCTAGCAGCAGACCCAAAAATAGAGCTTGAATCATTACAGGCTGGCCCACTTGCGCGCTACCAGCAGCAACTAGCACACACAGAATTTATCGATGACCCGAGCCAATACCAAGCGATTGAAGCCTTAGAGGCATTGTACCTTGCGCTCACATCCTCAAACTCAAGTCGCCCAGCTCATCAAGCGTTAACCGGGTTGTATTTATGGGGGGATGTCGGCCGTGGCAAAACGTTTTTAATGGACCTCTTTTATAACAGTATTGAAAATACCCCGAAATTGCGGCTGCACTTTCATCGTTTTATGGCTCGAATTCATCAAGAGATGATGGCGGAATCCGGTAACAGAGAACCGCTTGCCCGAATTGCTAAACGGATTGCTGGCGAATGTAAGCTACTGTGTTTTGATGAGTTCTTTGTATCTGACATTGGCGATGCGATGATCCTAGGTAAGCTATTTGAAGCCTTGTTTAATGAAGGGGTGACGCTGGTCACCACCTCAAATATCCCCATTAATGAGTTATACCGAAACGGCTTACAACGCCAACGATTTTTAGCCACTATCGACTTATTGAATCAGTTTACTCAAGAAATTCATCTCAACGGTGAAGCTGACCATAGGCTGCGTCACTCAGTTTATCAACAGCGCTATTTTATTAATCACACTGGCACTGCGCAAAGCCAACATCGTGCCTTCGCAGAGCGCTTTAGCACGATGACAGCATCGGCAAAGCCTTGCGCTGCCAAACTCGTGGTGCACAGCAGAGTGATTGATACTATAGAGTATACCGACAACATCGCTTGGTTTCGCTTTGATGCGCTATGCGATGGACCACGTTCTCAGCTAGATTATATTGAAATAGCCACGCGCTTTAACACCGTCATGGTATCAGAGGTGCCTATTTTAGGCGGTGAGCCAAGAAGCTGGATCCGTGCACGCGGCACAGAAGATGGCGTTATCGCCATCGAAACGGGTGAGCGACAGTTGTCGTATGCTGTAAATGATGATCCTGCGAGGCGTTTTATTAGCTTGGTCGATGAGTTATATGACCAAGGCGTAACACTCTATATCCAAGCTGATGTCGCGATGGAAGATTTATACACTGGCGGAGCGTTAAGCTTTGAATTTAGACGTACTTTAAGCCGACTAACCCAAATGCAATCCTTAGCTTACACGAACGATTAAGCTAGCAGCCGACACCCCCTAAGCCACCAAACCGTCGTAAAAGCTGATTAAAAAAGAGCTAGACTACTGGATTGTTCTCGGCTCATAGCCCGCTATGAATATTACTGGGGACTAATCTGATAATACCTTTCTACATTCACCGTCACCTCGCCCCACGTTGAATTGGCGACTCTAGATTGATGAGCAGCAAATGAAGCATGATCAACAAACTCCTCATAGACATTAAAACGACAGCTATCCTGACTATCTTGGGTCACTTCAAATATCAAGCAGCCGAGTTCCTGCTTTGTTAGCTCTGTATGCTGCAATAGCGCATCTTTTACCGTCGCTAACTCGGATATAGCCACCAAGATATAACCCGATAAAATAACCTTAGCCAATCGTTGTTCCTTACCGTACAAAGCCTGTTTACTGGGCGTTAAGCGTTAATGACATAATCAAAATGATAATGGTGCACTCCAGCTTCTATTTTTATCGTCATAGAGCCTGAAATTCCCGTTAACTCACCCGTTCCAGAATCAGGTACCACTAAAACTGACAAAGTATCAGCCCCTCGATTCATCACCCCAGTATGATGAAATGAGACCTCTCCCTTGAGACCGTTAATAACACCCGAGAAGGACTCCATGGCCACATAAGCCGCGGAGTTAGCGACAGAGGTACGCTTACTTAGCATTTGCCCTTGGCTAACACCGCTTATGTCGCCTTCAAATGTTTTAGTAAACGACATTCGTCCAGCATCAATAACGTCATCAGTTGCAGGTGTAAACGCTATTGAAAATTGTCCACTCACCATCATGTATTTCTCCAATCTTTAATTGAACTATTACTGATTAACCCGGTGTATTTACACGACCATTTCTATTGCTGCAATAACAACAATCCAGAAAATTACGCCATAGTGTTAAGGCCTACTCATGATATTTACGTATTACAGCCACTTTGCCATGTTCAATCTCTAACACTTCCATCATGGTTGATGTATATGTGATCGCTTGATTACTTTGTGGGTGGATCCCTTTCGCACTATGGCTGTAGCGGATCGCTATTGCGCTGTCATTAAAGGTAAATAGGTTAAGCAGTTCAGCTTTATATTCAGTATGCGCCCCAAGGTAGAATGTCATTCCTTTGCGCATACTTTGCTTACCATCAGCTGAACGAGAGTCGTCTGTTTCATAAGGAAGATGTTGATGGCCAACGTCATCCGTCAGCAGAGCTAGGTAATTTTCTAACTCTTTTTCTGTGGCATCAGGCGCTTGTGACGCAACCATCACCTCGAAATAGTTTTGAGCAATCTGCTCCATCTCACTTTGGTTGCTCTGTGCTTGTACTGAACAGACAACCAATAAACTTAATGCGATAACAACCAAACGTTTCATAACAAACTCCCTTTTGATGACGATTGAACCTCATAGCAGACAAATGCTTTAAGCTACAAACAAGCCATATGGCCTGTTGTAGTACCTTCAAAAGGTAGGTTCACCAGCCTTGGAGGCCTACCATAACACCCCTTTTATTTGTTATTCAATTGTTACATAAACAGTGATTATCGCGATGGATGGCACTTAATAAAGATGAAGTTGGGTCGATTGCTGAGCTTTTGATAAGTAATGGCGGAAATGCCTTTGACTTTTTCTAACACTTTCCCTTCGCAGATTTGACTAATGACTAAGCCGTTGGATGTTATCGCATCGCTGATCTCAGTGAGTGAGCGACGGTAAAAGCTCACCGCAACAGGCTTACTTATGGTATTCCACTCTTGCTTAACTAACTCTCGTTCAAAATAATTGCCAGATTGCGAACATTCAAAATCAGCAAAGGGATGATGAGTTGAAAAGACCATATAGCCAGCTGGCTTTAAGACCCGGTGGATCTCTTTAAAAACAACGGTTAAATCTTCAACATAGTGCAGTACTAGTGGACACACAATAACATCGGCACTGGCAGACTTTTGCTGCGGCAACCCTAATGATAAATCTTGTACGTAAGCGGTGACTCGTTCTCCTAACTTGGCACGCACTATCTCAACCATTGATTCAGACACATCGACGCAGGTAAGTGACCTAACCCCTTGAGCGATAAAATACTGCGCATAAATTCCTGTACCACAACCCAAGTCAACGACATCGAGCCCTGAAAGGTCATCAAGTAACGCTTGTAAGGACGGCCGTTCTAAACACGCATTGTGAATATTGTCTTGTATTGCTGCATCATATTGCTCAGCATATTTTGAATACAATTCTGATTTCATAAGAGTCTCATCAAATGCAGTTAAACGGGGGCAAGTTTATCATTTACAATGACGATGAGTGGCTAAAGTAGCCGGGGAAATATCTAGATTAAAAGCCTATAGGAAATTTAAAGCTTATATTGGCAGGTTTTCCAGCACTTTCCATTACAGATTATAGCGGTTGTTGAACGCATTAAAACGAGCATCAACACCGCCACGAAGAACAACCAAAAATGGCTAATGCTCAGTTGAAGCTGTGCGTGTTAGCGAATACTATCAGGATATGATGCCGCTAAATAAATAAGAGATGAGGACGGTCATTACCCGTTCTAAAGCATAGGGTTAAACATATAGCTTTCAAATGTGGATATCAGAGTGCTATATGACAGAATCATGTACGACAAACGCGAGCTTAAACAAACATCGCAATCATGCCACCTATCGTCGCAGCGGCTTTTACATATTGGCCTACAGTGTACGAAGAGTCTTCCTTATCTTCTACTTGATCTGGATGATCTAAGCCTAACGCTCCAAAAGCAAAAGACTTTAAATCGGTTATCTCATCAGTATCCGCTGTAGCAGCCGTTTGTTGCTCAAGCATTAGCTTGTCTTTCGCCGCCTCTGAAAGCGTCACTGATGTATCAGGTGCATTCGATTGAGCCGCAGGCTCCACTCGCGGTTGCTTGGTCGTTTCGGTCATATTTGCGGCCGACAATCGGCTGTTAACGCTCGCGAGAGCATCTAAGTTATTAGCCAAATTACTGCTTACACCGCTGACGTATGTCATCAAATAGTCCTTTAAACAACTGCAGGTTATATTGGTGTGTATAGTAGCAGCAAAACGATCAAACCCTCGTTAATGAAAAGTAAAACATGATACAAAACGTATCCTTGTTACAGACTGATTTAACTAAAAAAAGCGTACAGTATGACGTGAAGACAGATAGTGGTGTTCAGTGTCACCATAGGCACTAATATCCAGCTGAGTCAGGCGCGTAATCAAGTGTAATAGTTGATCACCTTTTGGGTTGGCAATACTGTCGTTGGTCAAAATCATAAACTGACTGCTTGCGCTAAAGTGAGCCCCAAACTGGCTCACGCTGACGCGGTGATTAACCAGATACTGCTTATCAATCCAACGCCCGCCTAAATAAATTGCATCACTGGCCGCAGAAGCCACCATAACCACCCCAATATAACTCGGCTCGTTAGCGATAGCTTGATTGATTTGAGCAAATGGCTCTTGGCCCTCGTCAAGGATCAATAAGTGCACCTCTCCCCTAACGTTCTGCAATAACCCCTCTAGATCTTGCACTGTGTTGTCAACAATGACTAACACGGCTGAGTGCTCAACATTGAGCAAGGATGTTGTTGGGCGCTCATTCGCTGTAGCTTCATTAACAAAAAGGAGGCAACACAGCAAAATCAGCCACGTTAATGGGAACTGTCTAGGAAACTTAATCTCTGCAGATGCTGCTTTTATATCGAGTGCTGGATTGAGTTCAGAATCCAGTGTCGAGTCTGACGTATCAAATAAACTGAGATGGGTCAGGCTGTCATTGAAAGTGGAGTATGTTGAAATGTGCTTTAGGCTATCCATGTCAGGCCTCCTACATAGGCTTAGATTTCCTCGGTGTATGTAGGTAATGCATAGAACAAACCAGTTTTATAATTAGTTAAATTTCAGTTAGATAACTCAAGACCATCCAATGAATAGCAATACGTATCGCGATTATTTCTATTTTGCTGCGCAATTTGCGATCAAAAAAAGACCAGACTAAGTCTGGTCTTTTTTGTTTAATTAGCGCTATTAATACAGTGGTTTGATGTTATTAATTAAGAATTCTTTGGTAAATTTCTAGCACTTTTTCAGCATGCTGTTTCACTTCGCTAAAGGGTAAAGTCGTTGCTACCTGTTGCAAAGTTAATCGATGGCTTTCGTCACGAAGATGGCAATAAGCCTGAGTTAACGATTGAGCGCTAGCGATAGGGATAAGTTCAAGCTCTGCTAGTTGTTCAAAAATACGCACATTGTCGGACCAAAAAGACAGCGACGGATACTCACTGGCATTAGCAAGCACAAGATATTGCGCAATAAACTCGATATCGGCGATACCACCGGGACTCTGTTTAAGATCAAACATGCCTTTACCCACTTTAAGCAGATGGTCACGCATTTTAAGTCGCATATCCCGCACATTTTTTGCCAGTACAGCATTATCACGATTCGACTCTAACACCTCAGATCTTAACTCATTAAAACGACTCGATAAGCTATTATCTCCAAACATAAAGCGGGCTCTTACCAGTGCTTGATGCTCCCAGGTCCACGCTTCTTTTCGTTGATAATCGCCAAAGTGCTCTATCTCGCTAACCAGTAAACCCGAAGCTCCAGAGGGACGTAGGCGCATATCGACTTCATACAACTCGCCCGATGTCGTGCGCGTCGAAAACAGGTGCAATATCCGCTGTGCCAGCTTTAAATAGAAGTGACCCACATCAATCGCTCTACCACCATTGGTTTGCCCACCCTGCTTAGCATTATGTAAGAACACTAAATCGAGATCAGAACCATAGCCAAGTTCTAAGCCACCAGCCTTACCGTAGCCTATCACCGCAAAGCCCATCTCATTAGTCTTGAGGCCTTCGGGCACCCCATGACGAGTGCTCACCTGCAACCAAGCTTGCTGCACCACTTGTTCAATTATCGCCTCTGCTAGAAAAGTAAGATGGTCGCTCACTTGCATCACGGGTAAGACTCCCGTGACATCAGCCGCCGCAATTTTTAACTGTTGTGATAACTTAAATTGTCGCAACGCTTCCATCTGCTGCTCCATATCATCTTCAGGAACACGGAGCAGGTATTGCCTTAGCTCACTACTATAATCATCAAGCGAAGTGGTATCGTAGAGCTGCGCAGGATCAATAAGCTCATCAAGCAACATGGGAAATTTTGCTAACTGCTCTGCAATCCATGGGCTGGCACAGCAAAGACTGACGAGTTGTTGCCGCGCTCCTGGGTTTTCACAGAGTAACTCAAGGTATGTTGTGCGAGTTAAAATCTGATCTAGCACTTTAGAGACGGGTTCAAATGCTTTAGTGGGTTGCGAATGTAACGACAAGTCACACAATAATCTTGGCATCAGTTTGTCGAGTGTTTCTCTGCCGCGTGGCCCTATGGTCCTACGCACTACCGTGTCGTGCCAACGCTTTAACATGGGCCACAATTGCAACTCAACCTCTTGTTCATCTAAAATCGCGAATGCGGTTTCTTCCTCCTGCGCATCCCATAATTGCTGCGACCAAGTTTCACTTTTGTCATCTTGATTATCACCACCAACAGTCTCTTTGAAATGACGATGAATACAGGCCATTGCACCTTCAATTTGTTGCCTTAGATCCATCTCATTATCGGCATTTAAGGCCCAACATAAACGGTCCCAATCCAATTCTTTAACAGGCAGGGTTTGAGTTTGCTCATCATTAATGGCTTGCAGTAAATTTTCGACTCGGCGCAACATTAGATAGCTTTGCTTAAGTTCATCAAGCGCGAGATACTCAATTTGCCCAAGCTGATATAGCGTCTCAATAGCGGCGAATAAGCTTTGCTGCCTTAATGAAGGCTCTCGCCCCCCGCGAATAAGCTGAAAACTTTGTACCACAAACTCCACTTCGCGAATGCCACCAGCACCCAGTTTTATATTGTCAGTTAGCTTTCTACGTCGCACCTCTTGAGTGATAAGGCCTTTCATTTTTCGCAGTGATTCAATGGCAGAAAAATCAAGATAACGGCGATATACAAACGGTCTCAATAAATCATGCAGTTCATCAGAGTCGGCCGTCCAGGGGCCTAACGCACGCGCTTTTACCATCGCGTAACGCTCCCAATCTCGACCTTGCTCTTGGTAATAGTCTTCAAGGCCACTGAAACTAACCACTAAAGGTCCGCTTTCGCCATAGGGACGCAAACGCATATCGACCCGATAAACAAAGCCGTCAACCGTCACTTGATGCAACAGATTAACTAAACGTTGTCCCATACGGATAAAAAACTGTTGATTGTCAATTGAGCGTCGTCCGCCAATCGTTTCACCGTGTTCAGGAAAGGTGAATACCAGATCAATATCTGACGAAAAGTTTAGCTCACGGCCACCGAGTTTCCCCATGCCAAGGATCAATAGCTTTTGCGCCACCCCTTCGGGGCTTGTCGGTGTACCCAGCGTTGCGCACATATCGTGATATAGCCAATCACGCCCCGCAATAACCAATGCCTCAGCTAATACTGATAGATCTAATAAAGATTCTTCCAGCGAGGTGTATCCCATAAAATCTCGCCAGGCGATACCTACCATTTGGCGGTTACGATATTGACGCAAGATTTGCTTAATCTGCTCTTCGTCATTCACCGCACTTAACAATTCATGCAGATCGCTGGCGAAAGACTTTCGGTCAGTGCCATTAAGCTGAGATTCAAATAGCGCTGTTATCCATTGCGGGTATCGACATAGTTGCGCGGCAACAAAGTCACTTAACGCCATGATGGTCTTAAGCTCTTGTTGCTGCTCATTCGACAAGGAGGCTAGCGCCTCAGGAGAGGTATCGACGAATCTTTGCCAGTAGTTTTCAACGTTAGCAGCCATTTGAGTGGAAACTTCTTTTTTACCCCGTAAAGCCGCGCGCATAATAATCCCTAACAATTCTTACTATCGACATATTATGTCCACAGTGCTATAAAAATGTGATTGAGTTTTTTAAATGATGTTGGCTAGATGAGCAATTAAGTGCTTATAGCCCTTTGAAACATCAATCATTGTATTTTTGTGCTTTAATACAGAATACTATACCCAAAGCTGTAGTAATTGCAGTACAGCAAGGCTGTTTCTCTAGCAAATTCAATATTTCAGCACATGAAAGATTAATTTTATGTACTTAAATATCAAGTTAAAAAGAGAATATAATCCCGAGTCGCTGCTAATCACTAGCGCTTACCTTAACTGATTTTTGGAGAAAGCATGGCAGGAATGCTAATTCGTGTTCTCACCGTTATATTGGCGTTATCACTCGCAGGATGCGGTGATGATAGACCAGAGCAAATAGCAAAGTACCAGCAGCTCAGTCAGCAACGCTTGGATACGCTTAGCACCATGCTCAATGACGGCCAAGTGCGTAATGCCAATTTATTGCAGCAATATACGCGTATTTTATCTCAGCAAAAACCTGATCTGGTGCCACTGCTTAATCAGCTCGCTACTGATGCGACAGCTCGAGGCCCGATGTTTACTTCGCTAACCCGCAGGTTAACTGAAGCTCAGAATGCAGCGAATTTTGTTGATCTCGATCAGCAACTCGCCGAAGTTGAAAACCTATATCAGGCAATGGACCCAAGTCTTTATAACGACATGCTGTCAGATCAACTCAATGTGGTTGCAGATATGTCTGATGGCGCGCTTGCCCGAGTCAATTCCATCAGTCGCGAAGCTGCTACTTTGGCGAATGGCTCTGAAGACTTTGGCGCTGGCAGCCAGTTAGTGGGCAACCCGTCTTACGGCAACTGGCAATCAGGCTCGAGTGGGATGTCAATTTGGGCTTGGTACGGCATGTACTCAATGTTCTCGAATCTAACCCGAGGCCCTATCGGATACGATCGCTGGTCAAGTCGTCGTAACTATAGCTATTACAATGATGTTGGCCGTTATCGTTATACCTCGCCTAAACAAGCCAGATCGCAAACTCAAACCTTTGAGCGCACCAAAAAGCAATTTAGTTCTCAAGGTAAGAAGTTTGATAGTCCATACGCCAAATCGCGTACGGGCTCTACCAGCTTGTCGAGACAAAGTACCAGCACGCCTAAAGCTAGTTCAACAGGACGCACTGCGAGTAGCAAGAGCAAGTTCCGCTCAAATTACTCTAAAGACAGTAGCTTTCGTAATTCAAGCAGTCGTACCACTCGCGGTGTTCGCCGAGGCAAATAATTAAGGGACTTTCATGACATTTTTTCAACACTACGGCATCACGCCAGAACTACTGATTATTTTGGCAATTGATCTAACCATTGCTGTGTTACTGCTGACATTAATGCGTTACCTGCAAGGCTGGACTATCAAGGTAAATAGTCGTAAAGAGCTTGCTGAAAACGACAACTTTGCTTTTGGTATCAGCACTGCTGGCGCGGTTGCGGCATTAGGTATTGTGCTGACTGGCGCTATCACCGGAGAGGCAGCTGAATCCTACCTAGTCGAAGCTATTGGCATGTCCGCTTACGGATTATTTGGGCTGATACTGATTAAACTAGGTCGATTTTTACATGACAAAGTGGCACTAAATGAGATTGATAAAAATGCCCTGATCATTAAAGGTAATATCTCAGTCGCCATTGTTGATGCCACTGCAGCCATTGCAACCGCCATCATCATCCGCTCAGTGCTGATGTGGGCGGAAGACCTTACGGTTTATACCTTTATCGCTATATTTAGTGCTTTTGCTATCTCGCAGCTCATGCTAGTCGTACTGACGCGTGTGCGTGCCAAGCGCTATGCCGACCGTAATCAAAATGCTTCTATGCAAGCAGCACTGGCTCAAGGTCATATCGCTTTGGCTATTAGGCATAGTGGCTACATGCTAGCGATGGCATTTAGTTTTAATGCGGCAAGTCACTTTATTATTTTCAATCCAGAAGCTTATGTTGCCAATCTATTCGGTTGGTTAATGTTCTCTGTCATTATGCTGGTGTCCTTATCTATTTTGATAAAGATTGTCAAAAAGTTAGTCCTCGCCAACATTGATCTGTTTGATGAAGTAGAGAAGCAAAATAACATTGGTGTTGCTGCTGTTGAAATGGCAATCAGTGTTTCAATCGCGCTTATTCTCGCGGCGTTAATGGCCTAATGTAAGCCTAAAGATGGGAGCGGTTATCATCGCTCCCTTTTTCATACCATAGATAAACCAATAGACTCACCATGCCAAACACCTCTCACAGCGACACCTTAAATCCGAATACAATAAAGCCGGCAAAACTAGGCTGGTTTGATGATCTATTACTGCTAGGCATTATGGCCGTTCTGGCAGGCTGCGGCTTGATCTATGAGTATCTACTCTCACACTATGCTGGCCGCATACTCGGCGCGCTTGAAGCCGCTATTTACACCATGATCGGCCTGATGATCGTATCCATGGGTATTGGTGCCTTTGCCGCGCGGAAAATTCGCTGTGCCTTTACCGGCTTTGCCGTACTTGAGCTCAGCGTCGCGCTATGTGGCTCGTTAGCCATCTTGATCACCGCTAGTGTTATTGGCTTTGGCCAACAGCTACCGTTAATTGTGGCTCAAACACTCGGTCTTCCAAGCGATCAACTCCCTAATGGCGGGTTTATCGCAACCTTACAAAAACTCAGTGAGTACTTACCTTATTTTTGGGGAGTATTACTTGGATTAATGATTGGTATGGAGATCCCGTTAATCGCTAGAGTTCGCCAGGCTTTGTCTGACGAACACTTGATGCATAATGCGGGCACTATCTATGGCGCTGATTATATCGGCGCAGGCATTGGCGCAGCCATCTGGGTAGGCTTTATGCTTGCCATTGATATTCAGTTAGCCGCGTCGTTAACCGCCAGCTTTAATTTACTCGCTGGCTTTCTATTTATTTGGCGTTTTTGGACTAAAATCCGCCATGTAAAACTGCTGCTGGTCGGCCATATTGCTGCAACAGGTGTACTTCTCTTATTAGCACTGCATGGCCCTTCTTGGGAGCAAAGTTTTAATAACTTACTCTACAAGGACAATGTAGTTTACGCTAAAGCAACGCGTTTTCAGCAACTCACTTTCACTGAGCGCTTAAGAGGAAATGGACTCGGCCCAGTTCACTCGCTCTATATTAACGGTCGCCTGCAGTTTTCCAGTAGCGACGAACACATATATCACTCCTTTTTAGTCCACCCTACGCTTGCAGCCAGCGCGCGTCATGACAAAATTTTAATCATAGGCGGTGGAGATGGTTTAGGGCTTGCTCAAGTGCTTAAGTGGCAGCCTAAACAGGTCACATTAATGGACTTAGATAAAGAGCTGGTAAAGCTATTCAAAACGCCAAACACCGATATGCCTGCACATCTAACGAAAGCATTAATGGCACTCAATAAAGATGCACTGAATGACCCTAGAGTCAGACTGATATTTGACGATGCTTTCAATGGGGTAGACCAATTACTTAAAAATGAGGAAAAATTCGATGCCATTATCGTTGACCTTCCCGACCCAAGCCATCCCGATCTTAACAAGCTTTATTCAGATACTTTCTATCTGAAGCTAAAGGAACTTATGAGTGCGGATGCTGCCATAACAATACAGTCAACATCACCGTATCATGCGCCTAAAGCATTTATTTCAGTGGGTAAGACTTTGGAGTTAGCTGGCTTTACGGTGGATCAATACCACCATAATGTGCCCAGTTTTGGCGAATGGGGTTGGACTATTGCGACATTAAGTGGCAAAAGTGCCAAATCTAGACTAGATGAAATACAGCAATTACCCATAGATGATGCTTGGTTTACACCAGAATTAATGCATGCCGCTTTTGCATTCCCGGGTAATTTTTATATCGATAAACAGGCTATCAAACCAAATACCTTGGGTTCGAGTCAGTTATACCAGTACCACCAGCAAGCTTGGTTAGAAAATCAGTAAAGCTTATTTTTTACACCGCAAAGATAGCACTTGACATATTATGTCCTGATGTTATCTTTAATCGCAGACATAATATGTCAATAAGGACAAATATGAATATCCACAACATTGCCAACCATCTAAATGAACTTGGCGACAATGGCCATACTGGCTTTCAATTTGATTGTTATCCAATTGATGGCGACGTGGAAGTCTTGCAGGTTAACATCGTTGGCCGAGAAGAGATCCCGGTGTTCTTATCGGTTACGGACAACCAGATCCTTTGCATCAGCTATTTATGGGGCGAGGATGAAGTGAATCAAGAGCGTCGTAGTGAGATGTTTGAGACCATGTTAGAACTCAACATTCCAATGCCACTTTCATCGTTCGCCAAGATTGATGACAAGTATGTGGTATACGGCGCACTATCAGTACAATCAAGCATCGAAGAGATAGAACAAGAACTATCTGTTCTATCTGACAACTGTCTCGAAGTAATCGACGAACTCGCCGATTACCTTAAATAAAGGAGCCACATTATGGGCATTCTAAACAAGATTCTTACTGCTTTTCGCGGTGGCGCAACTGAAGTTGGCCAAGGTATTGTAGACGCAAACTCAACACGTATTTTTGAACAAGAGATCCGTGATGCAGCGAAACATCTGACTAAAGCTAAACGCGACTTAACTGAAGTGATGGCAAAAGAGATGCAAGCCAGCCGTGAAGTTGACCGCCTTAAGCGTGCAGTTGCTGAACATGAAGGTTACGTAGCACAAGCACTTGAAAAAGGTAACGAAGCATTAGCACTAGAAGTTGCTGAGAAAATCGCTGAACTGGATCAAGAACTTAATGACCAGCAATCTGCCAACGAAAGCTTCAGCGCACATGCGACTCGCCTAAAAGAGCTAGTACGTAAAACTGAACGTCAAGTCACTGATTACCAACGCCAACTGACGATGGTAAAGACGACAGAAAGCGTACAAAAAGCGACTGCAACAATTACCGATTCGTTTGCGGGCAGTAACTCAAAGTTACTTAACGCTAAAGATTCGCTAGAGCGCATCAAAGCTCGTCAGCAGTCATTTGATGATCGCCTTAAGGCATCTGAGACGCTAGCGGAAGAAAACAACGACAAAGCGCTGCATGATAAGCTAGCGGAAGCAGGTATTGGTGAGCAGAAGTCTAACGCTAACGCTGTACTTGATCGCATTAAAGCCCGTAAAGGCTAAAGGAGTATGACGTGGGATTTCTAAGTGGCCTATTTGGCAAGAAAGAGGAACCTAAACGTCAACTCGACCACCCATCAAAGCTAGATAAGGGGGATATGATCTCCCTTGATGATAGCTTTGCGCTGCCACCACAATTACGTGGGCAGCAGCTAAGAGTTGAAGCGGTTAATACTTATGAGTATGAGCGCAAACAGCAAACGGAATGGGTGCTAAAAGGGCACGGAAGTGACACCATCTTTCTCGGCTTAGATGAAGATGATGAAACTTACCTCGCGTTGTCGATAAAGGTTAATCGTGGTTTAGTCGAGCAGCTATTCAATCTAGAGCAATTTAGCGCTATTTTTGAAGAACCTGGCAAAGCAGAGCTAACCACCAGTGAATTGTCACCTGAGCTAGCAACTGAATTTGAACAGTGGTTGTCACCTCAATATCATCAGGTCACATTTGCAGGTTTTGGTTACTTTCACCGTCAGGATTATCGGGGCAATAAGCCACCTCAAGATGCCGATGGCCCTACAGGCGATCCTTTTGAATCATACCAATTACTGGATGACGATGAAGATAAGGCCATTGATATCGAAGTCTATGATGGGGGTGAAACAGATGTCATGTTGACACTTTACCGCCCTCTATCAGACATCCGGGACTATTGGCCTGGCGCATAATTTAAAGGTTCTAACGTGACTCACGTTAGAACCTTTTTTATTTCTAGCGCTATGAGTGATAGCATTAACCTATAAAGCCGTTTCTATGGATAGGTAATATCTTACGCATGAGCAAGCAAAAGAATCCGTTGCCGGAACAGTGGCAGCAAAATCAAAAAGCCGCTAAGGCCACTCAAATTGCCTTTGATTTGGATGAGAAATTTCAATATTCCATCCGTAAAGCCGCGCTTGATGCCGGTGTCAGTCCTTCAGATCAAATTAGAGACATTCTCGGGTTAAGTGTGACTAAACGTCCTAAACGCCCTCGCCTTACCGTATCCTTAAGCGCGGAAGACTATGCCCAGCTCGCTGAAAGGTACAACTTAAAAGCAGAGCAACAGTTAGAGATCAAAAAACACGTACTGGATGATCTCATTAAATTCAGTGCCGAAGACTAACGCCCCGAAGACTTATTTTGCTTCCCGGTTTAGGGAAAGTGCAGCAAGAACGATGGATCGATAAATGACTAACGAAAAGCGCTGGATCATACAACCTGAAACGCCGCCAACACCATTCCAGCTTGCGATGATGCTGTTGTCGTTGCTCTCTGTCGTTGTAGTGCTCGTGCTTACATTTGGCGGCCTTGATGGCGAGACTAGGCGCTTACTGTTCTTTATAGATACCTGTATTTGTCTTCTCTTCATGTCGAATTTTTTCTATGGCCTATTCAAAGCAGAGAGTAAAAAAACTTACTTTAAGCATCATTGGATAGATCTAGTTGCCAGTATCCCAGCAATTGAAGCACTGAGAATGGCACGACTTTTTCAGATCCTTCGTGTTGTCAGACTCATTCGTATGACCCGTTCCCTAATTGTCCCTATGGTCAAACAGCGTCGCCAAGCCACTCTGGCAAGCTTGTTAGTGGCTTTAGTGACGATTCTTACCTTTGCCTCTGTTTTGGTACTTATTGTCGAGAGCGGTGTTGAAGGGGCTAATATTGAGACTGCTGAAGATGCTATTTGGTGGGCTTTAGTCACAATATCGACTGTCGGTTACGGTGACTACTACCCAGTGACCACAGCTGGACATATTATCGGTGGTATGGTCATTGTGTGTGGCGTCAGCTTTTTTGGTATTATTTCTGGTTATATGGCCTCAGTATTTGTCGCCCCAGACGAAGCCGAAAAACTCGAGAGCCACAGTGAAGAGATCCGCTCAGAGCTGCAAATGAGTCTTGCTCGCATGGAAGCCAACCAACAACAGCTGCTTAAAGAGATAGAAGCGTTAAAATTAGAGATGAGAGACGCCAAAAAATAAGCCCGCACATTGGCGGGCTCAATCATTAAAAACGTGTCACCAAAGCGTTAACGCCAGTACGGTTCGTTCTGCATTGCGCTACGACGTGAAAGCTCCATTGCCTGCACTAAACTCAGCTCTTTATTTTCAAGCCAATCACTAATATCAATATACGCCAGTTCACTAATCACCTTAAGCTGCCGATAAGCCGCTAAAGTTCTAATACCTAACGCAAGGTCTTGCCAAGGTGCCCTAAATTGATCACGTGATTTGTTTGAATAAAGCTGACCATATGCCACACCAACAAACATGCTGTTATCTAACGCCTTTGCGACAGCAAGATAGTCGCTACTGCTTAAATCATTATTTAATGGCATAACATCCAATATCTTTTGCCATGATTTTTCTTGTAGCTCATCGGCAAATTGCTTCAAACTGAGTGTTTTATCAATAACAACGTTGCCAACACTTATTTGCATCAACAGATCAACAAGATGTACTTGCAGTCGGCCATAACAAATATCGTCTAACAGCGCGTCGAAATGGGCAGAAATATTCAGTTGCTGCAATTTAGCATTGGCTATATCTACCAGGGCATCCGACATCGACAACTTAGCGATAAGGGCGCCGTTTTTCTCCACAATAGAAAATAGACTCAGCGACTCTTCGATAAAGTTAAGCCGACGCTCAATACAGCCAAAGTCTTCTTCAAAAGAGTCACCTAACAAGGTAAATTGCGCCAGCGTGCTTTTTAGCAACCGAATACAAGCTCTGAGTCGATAACAGAGCATTGGCAGTTCATGGGGGTTCTGCGCGACATCAAGGATCATCGCTTCTAGCTGCTGCCATCTTTCTAGCCCAACTTCGAGCAAGTTTATGGCGACTTGTTTTAAGTTTTGTTCAGGCTTTAATGCTATAAAATCGAGCACTTCCAAATTAAACGGACTTGCTTGAGCCGCTAACTGATAGCCTCTTTTTGCTTTACTCGCGTTGCCTAATCGAACCGGTACTTCTCTGCTAACAATACCAGCTAAAACAAGTAGGGCAGCAGTATCACCAGCAAGTAATTCAAACTCTAATTCACAGATGGGTTCAGAGCGGTCATCAACACAAATATGACCGATATCAAGCGCCACTTCGACCAAACTATCATCAACAAAAATATGCCATTTTTGTCGTTCAAAATCAGTATTGAACAAACAACGCAACTGTAACTGCACTTGTTCAAGATCTGCGCCTTGTGGCCAAATTTTACTCGGGAATAAATTTAATTTTGGAAAATCGTGATCTATATCGACATTAAATTCAGGCCGAGAGTGGATCCCACCGACAACCTGTCCAGCAGTCTTAATAGTTTGCTCTCGGTGAGTATTTATCCCGCGAACCCGCAATCCCATGTCCCAATGACGCAAAGTAAGGTCAGGGGTTTCAAAATACCCATTAGTTAACTTTTCGCTGCCTTTACTATCGGAATTAGGAATGCTATCCAACAGGTTTATAAGGGTTTTTCTTTTATTTTCATTAAAGAAAAGTTTGAGTTCTATCTCTGCTTCCATCTGTGTACTATTCGCCTTGTAATCAAAATTTAATCAATCTGTCATTAATTCGACACAGTGTAATATTTTTGTAATAAAAACGCCGTAGGATTCGCTTTGCAGTTAAGATATAACTCGTTAGAATAAAAAACTGTTTAGTTAATTACAAAAACACAGTTTTCTTACGCGGCCGCTTGGGTTAACATGCGCCCGCTTTTTCCAATAGTGGAATAACCTAAATAGGTAAACGGCAATGCCAGTAAACTCTATTTTGGGCGTGTTTGCAAAATCGCCAATTAAGCCTCTCCAAGAGCATATAGACAAAGTATACGACTGCGCGTCATTACTTGTCCCATTTTTCGAAGCTACAGCCTCAGGTGACTGGGACAAAGCTGTTCAACTGCGTCAGCAAATAAGCTTGACCGAGCAAGAAGCAGATTCACTAAAACGTGAAATCCGCTTAACTCTGCCAGGTGGTTTGTTTATGCCCGTTGAGCGTACTGACTTACTGGAGCTACTCACCCAGCAAGATAAGATCGCTAACAAAGCGAAAGACATTTCCGGTCGAGTTATTGGCCGAGAGCTCGTCATCCCTCATGCAATCCAAGAATCCTTCATTGCTTATTTACAACGCTGTCTTGATGCAGTTGCGTTATCAAAGCAAGCAATTAACGAACTCGACGACCTACTAGAAACTGGTTTTAGAGGCCGTGAAGTGGATCTTGTGGCAAAAATGATCAGTGAACTTGACTCTATCGAAGATGACACTGATGTTTTACAAATTAAGATACGTAGACAACTTTTGGCTATCGAATCTGATTTTAACCCTGTAGATGTAATGTTCCTCTACAAGATAATTGAGTGGGTTGGTGACTTGGCAGATCTTGCCGAACGAGTCGGTTCCCGCCTAGAGCTGATGTTAGCTCGCGTCTAATCAAAAGATTATCAAGGTAATAACATGGTTGATGTATTAGTCACCAACGGCCCATGGCTTATTGGCATGGCAGCTCTATTTGGTTTTTTAATGGCTTGGGGTATTGGCGCAAATGATGTAGCCAATGCAATGGGAACCTCTGTAGGTTCCAATGCGATTACAATTAAACAAGCGATTATTATCGCTATGATTTTTGAGTTTGCAGGTGCGTATTTAGCCGGTGGCGAAGTCACCAGTACAATCCGTAAAGGCATTATTGACTCAACTTTCTTTATTGAACAACCTGAGCTTCTGGTATACGGCATGATAGCGTCTTTGCTAGCCGCTGGTATCTGGCTTATCGCTGCTTCAGCACTTGGTTGGCCAGTTTCGACCACTCACTCTATTATCGGCGCCATTGTTGGTTTCGCTGCAGTAGGCGTAAGTGCAGATGCGGTTGAATGGGGCAAAGTAGGTGGTATTGTAGGTTCTTGGGTTGTCACGCCGGCAATATCGGGCTTTATCGCCTTTATGATATTCCAAAGTGTCCAAAAGCTTATCTTTAATACCTCTAATCCACTTGAAAATGCTAAACGTTATGTTCCTTTCTATATGGCTCTTGCTGGTTTTGTAATGGCACTTGTCACCATCAAGAAAGGTCTTAAACATATTGGCTTGCACTTTGACAACCTAGAAGCTTATTCGTTAGCGCTCGCTATTGCAGCACTTGTAGGAATTGGTGGCATGATCGCTATCAAACGCCTAAAAATGGATAATAAAGCAGATCGTCAAACCCAGTTTGGTAACGTTGAAAAAGTCTTCGCTATCTTAATGGTTGTCACCGCATGTTGTATGGCATTTGCGCATGGCTCAAATGATGTTGCTAACGCTATTGGCCCACTAGCGGCGGTTGTTTCAATCGTTAACAGTGGTGGCGAGATCAGCAGTAATGCCGCTCTTGTTTGGTGGATTCTGCCATTGGGTGCTGTGGGTATTGTCTTAGGACTTGCTATCTTTGGTAAGCGTGTAATGCAAACCATTGGTAAGAATATTACTCACCTGACGCCAAGTCGTGGTTTTGCGGCAGAGCTTGCAGCAGCATCGACGGTGGTTATTGCATCGGGTACTGGTCTACCAATCTCAACGACACAAACCCTAGTGGGTGCGGTGTTAGGTGTCGGCATGGCTCGTGGTATCGCTGCAATCAATATTGGCGTAGTGCGTAATATTGTTGTGTCTTGGGTGGTAACCCTACCCGCTGGTGCCGCGCTATCAATCATGATCTTCTTCATGATTAAAGGTATTTTTAGCTAAATACTGAGCTTTATCGCACCAAAAAGTACTGCGATTCCTTAAGGGAGTTTGATAATATTTGTATCAAGCTCCCTTTTTGCGTTTTATCTCCCTTAATGCCACTTGCATTAAGTCCTCTAAATCCATAGCATGTTGGCTAAATTTCATTGATGAGAATAGATTGGTGTTAAAAATTCTAACTATTGTGGGAGCGTTATTACTTTCCCCCTCTTTATTTGCGGCAAACCAAACAAGTTACATCTCTGATGATGTTTTTATCTATCTCCATGGCGGACCGGGTACCCAGTTTCGGATATTGGGCAGCGTAGAAGCGGGTCAGAAGATAACTTTATTAGGTGAAACTCAAGGTGACTACAGCAAGATAATCGATCATAAGGATCGTGAAGGCTGGGTTCAAACTAAGCTACTCAGCTCAGCTGTAAGCTTGCGTGAACAATTACCGGCGGTGCAAGCAGAGCTAGCGCAAACTAAAGCTGACTTAACCAACGCACTCACGACAACAGATTCGAGTGTACAAGAGTTGAGCCAGATTAAGACGCAATTAGCTCAAGCACAAAAAGCACTTGCAAGTGCTAGCCAAGAACGCGATAGCGCTCAGGTAAAACTGGCAAGTATGCAAAGTAATGAGCGTTTTGAAATGTGGCAACAAGGTGGCTTTATCGCCGCTGGCGGCCTGTTATTGGGCATTATTTTAGTTTACTTACCACGACCACAGCGTAAACCTAAAAATCACTGGTAAATAGTAACCTGTTATTTTTAGTTCTTTAGCCAGTGTTTTTAAACGCTGGCTTTTTATTTTCTAGCCTTCCCCCCTTACCCAGTGGGGCCTAGCACACGCCCCACCACCCCCAAATCAAACAAAGATCACATTCCTTCACGCAAAGGTGTTCCTTATCACATTTTACAGGTACAATCACCCGCGCGGAGGCCTTAGATTGTATACAAAAAGATAACAACAAAGATCTTGTCGCATTAAACATCCCTGCAATATACCTTCGGCCAAGATGGAAGTTATTAATATGTTCAAAGCGAGTGAAGTACTAGCTGGTCGTTATGACTCAGCCGATCTCAACGAACTGTTCAAAGCGATCAGCAATAATTATATTGTTGATGAAGAACTATATTTATCAGAATTGATAAAACTGGTTCCGTCCAGCAAAGAAGAGATCGATCGTGTGACAAATCGTGCATACGAATTAGTGAATAAAGTACGTCAATACGACAAGAAAGGCCTTATGGTCGGTATTGACGCATTTTTACAGCAATATAGCTTAGAAACACAAGAGGGCATTATTTTAATGTGCCTTGCTGAAGCCTTATTGCGAATTCCTGATGCAGCAACCGCTGACGCCCTGATTGAAGACAAACTCTCTGGCGCTCAATGGGATGAACATCTGAGCAAGAGTAACTCACTCTTGGTCAACGCCTCAACTTGGGGGTTGATGCTTACCGGTAAAATCGTCAAACTCGACAAACAAGTCAACGGTAAACCAAGTAAGTTACTTAACCGCTTAGTCAATAAGATGGGTGAACCTGTTATCCGCCAAGCCATGCTTGGGGCGATGAAAATAATGGGTAAACAATTTGTACTTGGTCGCAACGTAAAAGAGGCGCTCAAAAATAGTGTCGACAAACGTAAGCTTGGTTATACCCACAGCTACGATATGTTAGGTGAAGCAGCTTTAACTAAAAAAGATGCGCAAAAATATTTCGATGAGTACTCTAGTGCTATCGCAACGATCGGCGGGCTAGAGTATGACGAAAGTAAATCTCCTCGCCCAACGATCTCAATTAAACTCTCAGCGCTACATCCTCGTTACGAGGTTGCCAACGAAGATAGAGTCTTAACAGAGCTATATGACACGCTGATATTACTTATCAAGCAAGCTCGCTCTCTTAGAGTCGGCATCTCTATTGATGCAGAAGAGATGGATCGCCTTGAGCTTTCATTAAAACTATTCCAACGCCTTTATAATTCAGACGCAGCCAAAGGCTGGGGTCTACTGGGTATTGTCGTTCAAGCTTATTCTAAGCGTGCGCTACCAGTATTGTGCTGGTTAACTCGTCTGTCCAAAGATCAAGGCGATGAAATTCCACTACGTTTAGTTAAAGGCGCCTACTGGGATAGCGAGCTTAAATGGTCGCAGGAAAATGGTGAAGCGGGTTACCCTCTTTATACCCGCAAAGCGAGTACCGACGTGTCATATCTTGCCTGTGCAAGATACTTGTTGTCTGATGCCACACGCGGCGCTATCTACCCACAGTTTGCCAGTCATAACGCCCAAACGGTTGCTTCAATAACCGATATGGCAGGTGACCGAAATTATGAATTCCAACGCTTACATGGCATGGGCGAAGAGCTTTACGACACTCTGTTAGCAGAACGTGGCGTTAAGACGGTCCGTATCTATGCGCCAGTGGGTGCCCATAAAGACCTACTGCCTTATTTAGTGCGCCGCTTGCTTGAGAATGGCGCAAATACGTCGTTTGTACATAAACTTGTCGATCCTAAAACGCCGATTGAGTCACTGGTGATACATCCACTCTCGACGCTAAAGGGCTACAAAACGCTAGCTAACAACAGAATTGCTTTACCTGCCAACATATTCGGTACTGAGCGTCAAAACTCGAAAGGCCTCAACCTGAACATAATGTCAGAATCGACTCCTTTTTTGGCGGCAATAGAA
This sequence comes from Shewanella sp. GutDb-MelDb, assembly GCF_002836075.1. Taxonomy (NCBI): domain Bacteria; kingdom Pseudomonadati; phylum Pseudomonadota; class Gammaproteobacteria; order Alteromonadales; family Shewanellaceae; genus Shewanella; species Shewanella sp. GutDb-MelDb. The sequence continues at coordinate 35,659 of NZ_PJBM01000259.1, forward strand.
AAGTATAAAAACCACACTTGGTCTGCTGGTCCATTAGTCAACGGCGAAACCTTAAGTGGTGACATTAAAGAGATTGTTAGCCCATTTGACACCTCTAAGGTAGTTGGTAAGGTTGCCTTCGCTAACAAGCATGCTATTGAACAAGCCCTTGCCGGCGCTGCGGCTTCATTTCCAAGCTGGTGTTCTACCCCTGTCGAGGTGCGAGCCAGTGCACTGCAGAAGCTTGCCGACCTAATTGAAGATAACCGTGAAGAGCTGATTGCACTTTGTACCCGTGAAGCGGGTAAGAGTATTCAAGACGGTATCGATGAAGTGCGTGAAGCTGTTGATTTCTGTCGTTACTATGCAGTGCAAGCAAAGAGAATGATGGCTCAACCCGAGCGACTTCCTGGCCCAACGGGCGAGATTAACGAGTTATTTCTTCAGGGCCGCGGGATCTTTGTCTGTATTAGTCCATGGAACTTCCCATTGGCAATCTTCATAGGCCAAGCAGCAGCAGCGCTAGCGGCAGGTAACACTGTTGTCGCTAAACCTGCAGAGCAAACGTCTATCGTCGGTTACCGCGCGGTACAGCTCGCTCACGAAGCGGGCATTCCGAAAGATGTGCTGCAGTTTCTGCCGGGGACAGGGGCAACAGTAGGTTCAGCAATTACCAGTGATGACCGTATCGGTGGTGTTTGCTTTACCGGTTCTACAGGTACAGCAAAACTGATTAACCGCACGCTAGCCATGCGCGAAGGGGCAATTATTCCTTTGATTGCTGAAACTGGTGGGCAGAATGCTATGGTAGTGGATTCCACATCACAACCAGAACAAGTGGTTAACGACATAGTGTCGGCATCTTTCACCAGTGCGGGCCAACGTTGCTCTGCGTTGCGGGTGCTGTTCCTGCAAGCGGATGTTGCTGATCGCGTGCTTGATGTAATGAAAGGCGCGATGGAAGAGCTTACCATTGGTGACCCAAGCTCAGTCAAAACTGACGTTGGTCCAGTGATTGACGCCACGTCTGCTGCAAACCTTAACGCTCACATCGACCATATCAAACAAGTCGGTACGCTAATTAAGCAGATGGAGTTACCTGCAGGTACCGAAAATGGTTACTTTGTTGCGCCAACGGCCATTGAAATAGCGTCAATCAAGCAGCTTGATAAAGAGCACTTTGGGCCGATTTTGCACGTGATCCGTTACAAGGCATCCGAGCTAAATAAAGTTATCGATGAGATCAACTCAACTGGATTTGGCCTCACGTTAGGAATCCACAGCCGTAACGAAGGTCATGCGCTTGAATTAGCAGGTAAAGTTAATGTCGGTAACGTTTATATTAACCGTAACCAAATTGGTGCTGTAGTCGGTGTTCAACCCTTTGGTGGTCAAGGGTTGTCTGGCACCGGTCCTAAAGCAGGTGGTCCACACTACCTTACGCGCTTTATAACCGAGAAAACACGCACTAACAACATCACCGCGATAGGTGGTAATGCCACACTATTGTCTTTAGGTGATAGTGACGATTAATGACTAAAGGTATTGATACCTAAGCCAATAATCTTAAACTAAAAAAGCCAGGTTTTTAATCTGGCTTTTTTTATGCGGCACTGTGGCCATTAATGCGAGCGAGTCACTGAATCTAATGCCTTAATTAGTTCAAAATGCGTAAGGGTTATAGACTATTACCCTTACACTCGTTTAATCAAATGGCTCTGCAACTTAGGCTAACTTTTGGTATAGGCTGGCGTAATAACTATCACTTTCAATTAGTTGTTGATGATTACCTGAGCAACGGATCTTACCTTGCTCCATCAAGTGAATCGTATCCATTCTCGCCATTGCCGTTAAACGATGGCTGATCATCAATACCGTTTTATCACTCGCAAACGCAAACAATAACGCTAAAATCTCTCGTTCTGTTTTCTTATCAAGCCCCTCGGTTGGCTCATCAAGCAGTAACATAGGGGCATCTCTAAGCAGTGCTCTAGCCACGCCAATTCTGCGCTGCTCGCCACCCGATAACTGCCGACCACCTTCACCAATCCAGTTATCTAATGGCTTATCACCTTGCAATAATACCCCTAAGCCGACTTTTTCTAACACCGCAATCAACTTATCGTCATCTTTACGGCTAGCGTTATCCAATGCAATAGCTAAGTTTTCTCTTAAGGTGCCGCTAAATAGATAGATACGTTGGCTCACGACCGACATTGATTTGCGTAGAGCATCCTCAGAATAAGCATTCGCGTCACGCCCATCCAATATCACTTGGCCATGTTGTGGTAACCACTCGCGAGTAATCAATGACAATAAACTCGACTTCCCACAACCCGTTTGCCCCAGTAAAGCGACCTTGGACCCCGCTGGAATGACGAAGTTAAGTTGTTGCAATACGCTATGCTCAGGGTCATAGCCAAAATCGATATTGGTTAATTCAACACTGCCCTCACTGACTTGCAGATCATTATCTTCTGCAAAGGTAACCTCTGGTGTTTGCTCTACCACTTGATTAAGTCGAGTTGCTGCTGAGCTACAAGCGGAAAGGTGCTGAAATGCCCCCGCTAATGGCATCATCATCTCAATGGTCGCCATCGTTATAAATACAATCATTGCCAGTTTTGGCCCTGGCGGCACAGACTCGCCTACTCCCGCTGCAGCCATATACAGCATGACTAGCACAGCAAAACCATGACAGAAGATGAGACAGGCTTGACTAAGAGCCGTCACCCGATTCATTCGATTTTGACTGGCGATCATTAAGCTCTCTGCACCGTTTAAGCGCTGGCGATACAGCCCTTGTGCACCAAATAAGGTTAACTCGGCTTGGCCTTGCAAGTACTCGAGCAACTGCACCCGTAACTCACGCTTAGTTTCGAGCTGAGCGATACCCGGTTTACGACCGAGAAAGTAAAATACCGTTGGCAGAAGCAACCATACTGCCAATAATATGCTACAGAGTGTGGCTGCCAGTTTTGCATCGAACCATGAAACAAAGAAATACAGCCCCACTAGCATCAATAATGAAGCTAGTAGCGGTGTCAGCAAGCGCAAGTAAAGATGATCTAACGTATCGATATCTGCCACTAGCCGATTAAGTAAGTCTCCTCGGCGGATCCCCTGCAGGTTTTTAGCGCTCAGCGGCATCAGCTTATTCCATACCCAGCAACGCAGATCGGTTAATAAGCTAAATGTTGCCTCGTGAGTGGCTAAACGTTCGCCATAACGGCTCGCTGTGCGAACGATTGATAACAAACGAACACCACCAGCAGGCGTAAAATAGTTAAACATCTGCGCCGTAACTACGGTGAGCCCAGCAACCGCTGCGGCGGATAAGAACCAACCGGAAAGCGCTAATAAGCCAAGACCCGCCATCATGGTGGTCACGCTTAAAAACAGTCCGATAAACATCATGAACCATTGGCTTTTAAATCGTTTAATGTAAGGTAATAGCGCTTTCATTACAGCTCTCCCTCCGTCTTCATCGCGAGCTCAATATCAACAGGCGCTGACTCAAGTAACATTCGCTTAAACACCCCTTCAGCTGCTGAAAGCTCAGCAAATGTACCTTGCTGTGCCAATAAGCCATTCTCCATCACTAATACTCTGTCCATCGAACTTAATGATTCCAACCGATGAGTCACCATTAAACAACCCGTTGCTTGCATCGCATCAGCTAATGTCGCTTGTACAGCTTGTTCGCTTAAGCTGTCTAGACTCGCGGTAGGTTCATCTAATATGTATAGTTTAGGTTGCTGCGCTAGCGCTCTAGCGAGTGCAATACGTTGGGCTTGCCCAACGGATAAGCCTGCCGTTTGTTCTTGTATAGGATGGTCTAACCCTAGCGGTTGCGATTCAATAAAATCGAGAATGTGTGCTTGGGCTAACAATGCCTTAATAGCATCATCTGACAGTGCTTGGTCTTGTGCTAACTGTCCTAGCGCAACATTTTCACGCACGGTGCCACAAAACAGTTGAGGCTCTTGCCCAAGCCATGCCAATTTTTTACGCCACTGCGACATCGGCAATTGGCGCAACTCAACACCATTAATCTTAAGCTGGCCTTGATACGGCAAAAAGCCTAATAAGGCACTAAGCAAACTTGTTTTACCCGCACCACTAGCCCCCACGACGGCCAAATGCTCACCTTGCTGCAACGTAAAACTAATCGGTCCAAGCAGCTCGGTGCCATCGACGCTATAAACTTTAAGATCAATGGCTTCAATACTAACCTCAGCCTCAAGTTCATCACCCGTACCCATTTTTTGACCCGCGTTTTCTTCTGGATGGTCAAGCAGAGCCATTAGCTCTTCTGCAGCACCAATCGCCTGTGCTTTAGCATGGTAATGCGTGCCCATATCTCGTAGCGGTTGATAAAACTCTGGCGCGAGAATAAGAATAAACAGACCGGTAAATAAGCTGATTGAGGTACCGTAATGACCAAAATCCAAATGGCCTAAATAACTGAAACCAAAATACACTGCCAAGACCGCAATCGATACCGCGGCAAAGAACTCAAGCACTGCTGAACTGAGAAACGCCATTCGCAGCACCGACATGGTGCGTTCTCTGAACTCTTCTGACGCTTTCTCTATCGCCTTAGCTTCTTTGGCACCTTGATTAAACAGCTTCAAGGTCGACAAGCCTTTAAGCCTATCCATAAAGTGACCACTTAAACGAGCCAGGGCGCCAAAGTTTTTACGGTTAGCATCTGCAGCCCCCATTCCTACTAAAATCATGAACATTGGGATAAGCGGCGCGGTTGCGAGTAAAATAATCCCTGCCGCCCAGTTGACCGGGAATACAGCCATTAAAATAATCAGTGGAATAAAGCCTGCCAGAACAATCTGTGGCAAATAACGTGCGTAGAAATCTTGTAAGTCTTCCACTTGTTCAAGCACAATGCTCGCCCAACTGCCAGCAGGTTTACCCTGAATAAAAGCAGGCCCTAATGCGGCCAACTTATCCAAAACCGCAGCGCGCATATGCACTCGTAGCTGGGCACCCGCTTTAAAACTTGAACGCTCTCTAGCAAATGCCAATACACCTCTAACAATAGTGAGCAGCAACAGTAACCAGAAATGGTCACTAAAAGTAGCCTTAGGCAGTTCATCGATAATGATGCCTTGTAATATGGTAGCAATGAGCCATGCCTGACACATCAAACTAATGCCGGTTAGCACCCCAAAGAAAATCGATACATTGAGGTAATAACCACAGGCTGATTTTTGCTGTTTGAGCCAGTGAGTGAGTTTTTTCTCTACGGTTTTATCCATTGGATCCCAGATTTACTGTACTTGACAGATAAGCTTAATAAATTAACGGAGTAAGAGTAAGACGCCTGAAGGCCGTCACCAAGAAAGCAGTATTTAAGAGGACTGCATTTAAGTGTAAGTTCCGTAGCCTAAAAAAAATAATATTGAGGCATAAAGGAATGCTAGTATCGCAGGCATTAATCGCAGAATAAAACGCCAGTTGCGTATTTGCTATGAGACTCACATAAATTGAGCTAGATCAATAAAATGGCGACTATGACTCAACATCATTCGCCATAGCTGTTGACTTTTAAGCACAAAAAAACCGCGAAAGCTCAGCTTATCGCGGTTAATTTTATCTCTTGCCTAATAATAGTGTAATAACACTTGGCAAGTTAGCGTCTCAATTAACGCTCGGCGTCTGAGCCGTAATCAAGGTTTTCATCTTCAGAATCACTCTCAGATGCTCTCTTTTCGTCACGAGCGCTGCGCCATACATCTGCTGCAAGCTCTTTAGCGTCAGCCGCTTTATTACGCTCGTCACGCGCTATAGCTTTACGTTCGTTACGCTTAACAAGGTTCTCTAAGAATGATTTCAGCTCAGTTTCGCCCCACGCTATCGCTTCAGCTTCAGTAGCAAAACCTTTTTGGGTTTTTGATACCACTATTTTTCTAGCTGATTGACGACGAGTGATCTGGCCAGTCCAAGTTGTTTTATCTTCAACAACGCGAAAATCATACTTCTTTGTTTGTGTCATGTTGCTTATTTTCCTAACAATAATCGTAATACTTTGAGCTTAATGCGTTAATGATTTAGCTCAATCAATAAGTAACAGCAATCGCCGTTGCTTTGCTGCTACCTTCAATATTCTTTCAGCGTAATAGCGCTTAATTGCCATGCCAAGTCATAGTCGTGAATAATATGTCTGACTGATCAATTCGCCTATTAAGCTATCACTTCAGTTTATCTACCATGTCGAATTCACATAGTTGACATGTGAGTTGATACCCGAGCATAGATTTTCTCCCGCGAGTACTTGTCACCCAACCACGGTTTTCCCACGGTGGACGATGACGCACATGCTGGTTATGACCACAAGCTAACTCTGCAACCCAATGTTGTTCATCATCTTTATGATAATTAATAATGGCTTGTAGCAAGGCATACACCTTAAATAGACCAAAAGCGATTGGCTAAGTTTGAGTTGCAGTCGATAGATAAACTTTCAGGGGCGCGAGATTAACACGTGCAGACTTGAAACAACATCTTTTAAGCGACTAAAAATCACACAATTGAGAAATTTAACTCCATTAGGCTGTTTTCCCAGCAGCTAAGCGGGTAATCATTACCCCGTACTCCCGTTCAAAAGCTGCTATTCGCTGCCATACTCTAAACGATGAGATAATAGCGCTATTGTTTATTAAATGGCGCTTTTTGGGCAGATCCTGTAAGCTGCACGCCCGCCAGCATTAGCCGGCCCTCCTATAACAGCAGTCAGCGCGCTTTACGCCAGCTTGGCTGGCCGAAATGAGACCAATCTATGAGTTTTGCTTCACTGGGCTTATCAGCCCAAATTTTGAAAGCTGTCGCTAGCAAAGGCTATGACACTCCATCTCCAATTCAAGCACAGGCTATTCCAGCGGTACTTGAAGGTAAAGACGTTATGGCCGCCGCCCAAACTGGGACAGGCAAAACAGCAGGCTTTACATTGCCACTGTTAGAGATTCTTTCAAAAGGCACCAAAGCTCCAGCAAAACAAGTGCGAGCCTTAGTATTAACACCGACGCGCGAACTCGCGGCTCAAGTGGGTGAAAGTGTCGAAGTTTACGGTAAAAACCTGCCTCTAAAATCAGCGGTTATTTTTGGTGGTGTCGGCATTGGCCCACAAATCTCGAAACTTAGTCGTGGTGTTGACATCCTAGTCGCGACTCCAGGTCGCTTGCTTGATCTTTATAACCAACGCGCCGTCAACTTTAGCCAGCTTGAAGTGTTAGTACTAGATGAAGCTGACCGTATGCTAGATATGGGCTTTATTCACGATATTAAGAAGATTATTGCCGCGCTACCCGCTAAGCGTCAGAACTTAATGTTCTCTGCGACCTTCTCTGATGATATTCGAAAGCTCGCTAAAGGCTTAGTCAACAATCCGGTTGAAATTTCAGTAACACCTCGTAACGCCACAGCTAATACTGTAACCCAGTGGATCTGCCCGGTCGATAAAGGCCAAAAAGCAGCCGTACTGGTTCAGCTTATCAAGCAAAATGACTGGCAACAGGTCTTGGTTTTCAGCCGTACTAAACATGGTGCAAACCGTTTGGCTAAAAGTCTCGAGGCTAAAGGCATTACTGCAGCAGCCATCCATGGTAATAAAAGCCAAGGAGCACGTACTAAAGCACTGGCTGAATTTAAGAATGGCGATGTACGCATTTTAGTCGCAACCGATATTGCCGCTCGTGGCCTTGATATCGATCAGCTACCTCAAGTGGTCAACTTCGACCTACCAAATGTACCTGAGGATTATGTTCACCGTATCGGACGTACAGGCCGTGCAGGTGCTACTGGTCAGGCTGTATCACTGGTTAGCGATGATGAAGTTAAATTGCTGCGTGATATCGAACTACTGATCAAGCAAAATTTAGAACGTAGAGTTATTGAAGGTTTAGAACCTACTCATACTCTGCCAGAGACCGATTTGACGGGTAAATCTCACGGACAGAACAAAGGTCCGCGCAATAGTAGCCCTCGAGGCACCAACCAAAGACGTTCTAACTCAAGTGCCAAGCCAGCTAATCGCAGCCAAGATGGTGCAGGTAAAGTTGAGCATAAAGATGGACAACGCAGCGGAGAAGCGGCGCGTGGCCATAAGCCTACGGATAAAAACCCAAGACATAGCCGATCAAGCAAGCCTGGATCTGCGCCGTTATCAGGGCAGCGCCGCAGTCGTCGCAGCGAAAATAGCCCACAAGGCTAATATCACGCTATTACATTGAATACCAAATAAAAAAGGCTCCCATCGGGAGCCTTTTTATTGTCTGGAATAACGTTATTTAAGCTCTTGCTCAAACAGTTTATAAATACGGCGGTATTCGTCTAACCAGCTCGATGGCTGACGGAAACCATGAGGTTCAACCGGATAGATCGCAGTCTCAAACATCGGCTTTTCAAGCTCAATCAAACGTTGTACTAAACGAACGCTGTCTTGGAAGAATACGTTGTCATCTAACACTCCGCTCATAATCAATAATGGCTTTTGTAAACCTGCAGCATGCTCAATTGGCGAGCTACGCTCATAAGCAATGGGGTCGACATCTGGCGTATTTAAGATATTAGAGGTATACGGTGCGTTATAATGTGCCCAATCAGTCACTGGACGCAATGCAGCGCCTGCTTGGAACAGTTCAGGTTCATTAAATAGCGCCATAAACGTCAAGAAGCCACCGTAAGATCCACCGTAGGTGCCCACTTTACCAGCATCGACATTAGCATTAGCCGCCATCCAGCTGACACCGTCTTTAAGATCTTCAACTTCAGGGGTTCCCATCTGACGGTATACCGCTGTACGCCAATCTCGGCCGTAGCCTTTTGAACCGCGATAATCCATATCCATGACTACGTAGCCCTGTTGGGCAAGCAAGTTGTGGAACATGAACTCTCTGAAGTAACCAGAGAAGCCGTAGTGAGCATTTTGCAGATAACCTGCACCATGGTTAAAAATAACTGCCGGATACTTGTCAGCGTTGTCTTTGCTATATCCTTGCGGCAAATAAACACGAGCATACACCTCGCCGGCACCATGGGTTGATGGAACAGTAACGACTTCTGGTGCTTGCCATGCATAGTTTTTAAATGCATCACTTGTATAATCAGTCAGCTGTTTTATCGCGCCGCCAACAGGTTGTACAAAAAGCTCTGCAGGTTTTGTACGAGTAGAAGCACTGAGCAGTAACTGCGTACCATCAGGGCTCAAACTATAATCGAGCTGACCTTGCCACTGCGTTAGTTGCTCATCTTTACCTGTTGCTATCTCTACCCGATAAACATTATCGATACCTGGGTGGCTTTTATTGGCTTTGTAATAGATAAACTGTGCTTTGGGGCCCAATGTAATATCACTTACCACATATTGACCTTGTGTCAGCGCTTTAGCTTTTTCGCCACTGGCTTTTAGGTACAGGTGTGAATAACCCGTCTCTTCAGAAAGGTAATACAGGCTATCGCTATTAGGCAACCAACCATACTGGTTAAAGTTGTAGTTAATCCACGCATCATCGTGCAGGCGATGTTCAGTTTTCAAACTGCCTTTACTTAAATCAACCGTCGCTATCCAACGATCTTTATTATCTATAGCTTCGAGCATCACCGCGACTTTATCGCCAGATGCTTGCCATTGGATAGCACTTTGTGACCATCCCCAATCTTGAATGAATTGAATTTTACGCGGTGATTTTTCGCTGATATAGCTTTCACCTTTAGCCTTGGCATTTTCTGCCTTAACTGACGCCAGTACGTCTTCATCAAAACCCGTCAGGCCTTCAATGGTAACGTCTTTTTTGGTGTGATTTTGCAGGTCAAGAATAACCATACGCTCACCTGGCGGGGTATCTTCGGCAACACGGGCGCGGGCAGGTACTGCATCGACATAACCGTCTTTACCTAAGTAGTTCGGCATGATGTCGTGCTCTGAACGCCAGCTGTAATCTTTGTCACGTAGTGACAACAATACATACCGTCCGTCAGGAGATAAGCTCAGCTCGGTGACCACTTCAGTATCACCTAAATACCATGTCTTGGCTGCCATAGTAGGATCTGCGTTAACTAAGGCTTCTTTATACTGCTGCTTAGACTTGGCGTTGCTTTGTTGCAGTGCAACATATTCAATAAGGCGATGTTGCTGTTTGGCGATATAGCTTGAAGGATCTTGCACACCTTTAGGGGCGGATGCCATTTTGATATTGGCTATCTGCTCGGATAAACCTGAATCGCGGTGAATTTTAAAAATATTATCACCTTGCCAATAGGCAATATCACCATTGTTCAAAAAGCGGACACCATCAACATTGGTATTTTGGCGGGTGAGTTGAGTGATGACTTTTGAACCGAGATCTTTTACAAACAAGTTACCTTGATAAAGATAGGCTTTACGCGTCTTATCATTATCCAGCACACCATATTCTTGATCGGCTGCATGAAGCTGATTTAACGCAAGCTCGTTGGCTGCAGAACCCTTGCTATCTTGTTGATAGTAATTTTTAGTTGGGTTGCCATGGGCTTGGCGAGAAAAATAGATTGATTGGCTATCGTCACTCCAGTAAGCCCCTTTTGCAAGTAATCCCATCCAATCTGGATTAGCCATAATCTGATTAAGTGTAAGTGCTTGGTCAACTTGTGGAGGCGCTGACAATGCTACAACATTTGTAGCGGAAGTTAGCTCAGGTGCAACAGTGGTGTTAGTCGATGAGCAACCCGCTAAAATAGCGACTGTTAGAGCACTCATTCCGATATGACGAATGACGCTTTTCATTATCCATCCCTTTTATTATTGGTATTTTTGCGGACTTTTATATCACACTTTACCAACGGGATTTGTTTAAAACGCAGTTAATTTTGTAACAGATAGTAGCAACTTAAGTAATTTCGATAAAATTGGCTAACAAGTTATGCCCCTGCTCTGTCAAAATTGATTCAGGATGAAACTGCACTGAATAGATTTTCTGCTCTGGACAACTCATTGCCATTATTTCACGGCCATGTAACGGATCATCGTACCAAGCATCTAATACAAAACCGGTAGGGACGGCATCAATTAATAAAGAGTGATATCGCGTTACTGTTAGCGGGTTATTCAGGCTCGAAAATAAACCTTTCCCTGAATGCGCTATTTTACTGGTCTTTCCATGCATGACTCGCTTCGCTTTCACCACGTTTGAGCCAAATACTTGGGCAATAGCTTGGTGGCCTAAGCACACACCAAAAATGGGTAATTCACCCGCGAAATGCTTAATAATGGCAAGGGATAACCCTGCATCATTTGGCGTGCAAGGACCTGGGGAGATAACGATATGACTAGGATTGAGTGACTCAATTTCCGCTAGGGTTATTTCATCATTGCGCCTAACCGTGATCTCTTGATCCAGTTGCTGGAAGTACTGCACCAAGTTATATGTAAAAGAATCGTAGTTATCGATCATTAAGATCATAAGAGCGCCGTGAGCCTGTATTTCACTTGCAATATCGATGGCGAAAGAGTTCCCATAACACGCTGGGAAATCGCGCTAAACATCGCTTTGTATAGGGTTTAGTATAGTTAGCGCTGATGCTATCACAGCGTCCCTAAATCTTCACTTATAAGAGTGGAGTAGATTAACGTTACCGCTTGTTCGTTTTGTCGTTAATTTTATCCAATAAAAAAGCCAGTCAATGACTGGCTTTCTTGGCAGGTTACAACCTATTTCACTAAGGTCAAATGACCACGGCGTTTAGGTTCCTTAACCTCTTCTTTAGCCTCTTCAGGCTCGCTGATTTCAACCACAGGTTCTTTCACTACAGAAAGTCCTGTCTCTTCAGCATCATCTATTTGGTACGACTCTTCTAAATCGAAAACCGTACCAGCGCCATTTTCTCTGGCGTAGATAGCAACAATTGCAGCCATAGGCAGCAACACCTGCTGAGGTACACCACCAAAACGTGCACTGAACTCAATAAACTCATTAGTGATTTGTAGGTTACCTACAGCACTTTCAGTAATATTAAGTACAATTTGACCATCTTTAACATATTGTTGTGGTACTTGTGTGCCAGGCACATAGGCATCAACAACAACATGGGGCGTTAACTGGTTATCCATCAACCAGTCATAATAAGCCCGCAACAAGTATGGACGATTCGGAGTCAGCTCTTTCATTAGATACCCATGCGCATTTCGCGCTCAGTCTCTGTTAAAGAAGCTTTAAAGGATTCACGATCGAACAAACGAGTCATGTAACCTTTAATGTCTTTTGCTGCACGGCTATCAAGTTCGATACCCAACACAGGTAGACGCCACAATAGTGGACCTAAATAACAATCAGCTAAACCAAACTCTTCGCTCATGAAGTAAGGCACTTCACCGAAGATAGGGGCAATTGCCGTTAAGCTTTCAGTCAACTCTTTACGAGCAGCTTCAGCACGGTCGCCTTTTCTAATGCGCTCTACAAGTGCATACCAATCTTCTTCGATGCGGTGCATCCAAAGACGAGTTTGGCCACGAGAAACCGGATAAACAGGCATTAATGGAGGATGAGGAAAGCGCTCATCTAGGTATTCCATAATGATGCGAGAGTTATAAAGTACTAGCTCTCTGTCGACCAATGTTGGCACAGTGTTGTACGGGTTAAGCTCGATCAAATCTTCAGGGATCTCATTTGGATCAACCTGCAGCACGTCAACCGTTACTCCTTTCTCAGCGAGAACGATACGTACTTGATGACTATAAAGGTCATCGGCGCCTGAATACAGGGTCATGATTGAGCGTTTGTTGGCAGCGACAGCCATTGATACCCTCCGGTTTCACAAATCAAAAAGCAAAAAATGCAAAAGCAAACGAGGAGCAAAGCTCCCCGTTTACAATATGCGGATAATACATTCTACCCTTTAATAGGGCTTAGTGTACATCTTTCCAGTATTCTTTCTTTAAGAGGTAAGCCACAATAAAGAAAATAAACAGGAAGCCCATCACCCACCAACCTAAGCTTTCACGCTCAAGTTTTACGGGGTCGCCAGAGTAAACTAAGAAGCCTGTGATATCACGGACGTATTGGTCATACTCTTCAGCAGAGAGTGTTCCGCCAGTCGCAACTAAGGTTCCATCTTCCTGCTTAACTGCTAGGCCCTGAAGTTCTTGCAGAACATGCGGCATACCAACAGAGGGGAAAACAGTATTATTCACACCAAACGGACGGCTTTCATCTTTATAAAAACCCTTAAGGTATGAGTAAACCCAATCTTCGCCGCGAACACGTGCAACCAAGGTTAGATCTGGCGGTGTAGCACCAAACCACTTAGCCGCATCAACTTCAGGAATCGCATTTTCCATAAGTTCGCCTACTTTGGCTTCACCATGGACATACTTAGCGCTCATAACATCTAGCGGAATAGCGAGATCTGTTGCCACTCGCTCATAACGCTGATACTGAGTGCTATGACAACCTGCACAGTTGTTTTGGAAGTGATCCAAACCACGCTGCAGCGACGCTTGATCATTTAGGTCAATGTTTGCGTCTTCAAGGTGAGCACCGCCACCAGAAGCCATCGCCAAAGTTGGGACCAATGCGACTAATGCAATCAATAATTTTTTCATTAGTGTGTCAACCTCTCTGGAACAGGCTTAGTCTTCTCGTTCTTACTGTAAATCCACAGTAGTAAGAAGAAGCCGAAGTAAGTCACCGTAAAGAAACGCGCCGCATAAGTCAGAATTTCCGTTGTAGGAACTGCACCTAAGTAACCCAATGCAATAAATGATACGGCAAACTGACCAATGTTCAGCTTGTGGGTCATGCTGCGGTAACGAACTGACTTAACCTTACAACGATCTAACCAAGGTAGAATGAACAGAACCGCAATAGCAAGACCCATGCCGATAACCCCGATTAACTTGTCAGGAATCGCACGCAAAATCGCATAGAAAGGTGTGAAGTACCAAACTGGTGCAATATGTTCAGGTGTCTTCATCGGGTTAGCCGCTTCAAAATTCGGCCCCTCAAGGAAGTAACCACCACCTTCAGGCATAAAGAACAACACATAACAGAAGACAATCAAGAATCCTGCGACGCCCATAATATCTTTGACGGTATAGTATGGGTGGAATGGGATACCATCTTTAGGCCAACCATTCTCATCCTTATTCTTCTTAATCTCGATTCCGTCTGGGTTGTTTGACCCCACTTCATGTAGCGCGATTAGATGTAAGAACACCAAAACCACAAGTACAAGCGGCAGAGCGATAACATGCAGCGCAAAGAATCTGTTTAGGGTCGCACCAGAGACAACAAAGTCGCCCCGGATCCACAATGTGAGATCATCACCAATAAATGGGATAGCACCAAACAATGAGATAATAACCTGTGCTCCCCAGTAGGACATCTGTCCCCAAGGTAGTAGGTAACCCATAAATGCTTCAGCCATCAACACCAGGAAGATAAGCATACCAAATAGCCATAACAGCTCTCTTGGCTTCTGGTATGAACCGTAGATTAAACCACGGAACATATGAAGATAGATGACAACAAAGAAGGCGGATGCCCCGGTGGAATGCATATAACGCAGCAACCAACCGTACTCAACATCACGCATGATATATTCAATAGAAGCGAACGCACCTTCCGCTGTAGGCACGTAGTTCATCGTTAACCAGATACCGGTAAGCAGTTGGTTAACCAGTACGAGCATGGCTAATGAGCCAAAAAAGTACCAAAAGTTAAAGTTGGTTGGTGTCGCATATTGACCGACATGGCGATTATACGTCGCGGTCATAGGAATACGTTCGTCAATCCAATCAATGATATTCTTAACCATTACGCAGCTCCTTTATCGACACCGATAATCACGGTACCATCATCAATATACTGATGTGGAGGGATGACGAGGTTCAATGGCGCAGGTACACCCTGGAAAACGCGACCAGCCATATCAAACTTAGAACCGTGACAAGGGCAGAAGAAGCCAGATGCAACACCTTCTACCTGCTCACCAAATGTATCTGGTAAGTAAGTTGGAGAGCAACCTAGGTGAGTACACAAGCCAACGGCTATGAAGTACTCTTCCTTAATTGAACGCCATGTGTTCTGCGCGTATGCAGGCTGCTGTGGTTCCACAGAAGCTGGATCGCGAAGCTGATCGTCAATAGCAGGCAGACCCGCTAAGATCTCCTTGGTACGACGAACAACCCATACAGGCTTACCACGCCATTCAACTCGAATAAGTTGACCTGGCTCGACTTTACTTATGTTTACTTCAACCGGCGCACCTGCTGCTTTCGCTTTGGCACTCGGATTCCATGACTTTATAAACGGAACCGCTACAGCAGCGGCACCAGCACCACCTACTACGGCGGTTGCTGCGGTCAGAAATCTGCGACGTCCGGTATCGACTGGCGCATTGCTCATCCACTTATCTCCAGAGAGTGTTGGAATTTTTGTTATATCAAGTTTCTCAAAATCTGACTTACAGCCAGAGATTAAAAACCTAAATTAGAGGCGGAGCTCATTATAGCCAAAAATTAGAACCAGATCATAGTTAAAACACAGAACTAAGTTAACTATGTTGCTTTAAATGCCTATTATGTATAAAAAGAAAGCATCAAGGCTAATAACTTCCGCAATCAAGCTCTATAGAACATCAAAAAACATCTTGTTTAAACACTGCTAAATTAGACACTTACACTCTTAGATGTAGGCTTATTATTGCTATGAGTGAATAGTTGACTGAATAGGTAGGAATTGGCGGTAGGCTATAAAATTAAATATTCAAAGCAAAAAAAGGGCCTAACGTTTGTTAGGCCCTTTTTTATCGAGTGATAAGATTACTTACCAGTGGAACTCTTCATGTATCTAAAGAATTCACTGTTTGGTTCAAGCACCATCACATTGCTATCACCAGCGAAACTCGACTTATATGCATCTAAGCTACGCATAAAGCTAAAAAACTCAGGATCTTTCGTATAAGCTTTTGCATAGATCTTAGCCGCTTCAGCATCACCTTTACCACGAACGGTCAGGGCTTTACGTTCAGCTTCAGCAGTCTGAATAGTCACACTAGCATCGGTCTTAGCACGAATGATTTCAGCCTGCTCTCGCCCTTGAGCGCGATGCTCTTTGGCAACAGATTGACGTTCTGCACGCATACGTTGATAAATACTGGTGCTAACGTTATCAGGCAAGTTGATCTGCTTAACGCGAACATCAACGACTTCAATACCTAAGTCAGCAGCACTTTCTGATGCATTTCTTAGCGCATCAGATTGCAGTTCATCACGGCTACCAGAAACGATCTCTTTAATCGTACGGCGACCAAACTCAGTGCGAAGATCGTTATTTATTTTACGTTGCAACAGCGATTCAGCATTAGCTTTAATACCACCATTGGTCGACAAATAGTAACGTTCAAAATCCAAGATGCGCCACTTCACATAAGAATCAACCATAAGGTCTTTCTTCTCTGAAGTCACAAAACGGTCCGCTGCACCATCTAAGGTTTGTACACGAGAATCCAAAAACTTGACCTTATCAAGCATCGGGATCTTTATATTCAAACCAGGAGTGTAAACTCGCGTAACGCCATCATCTTTTAAGACTTTACCAAATCGCGAAACAATTGCGCGCTCGCCTTCGTTAACCACTAAAAGTGACGATAGAGTGATTGCAATAAGTACAGCGATTAATACCGCAGTAAATTTACCCATTACTTAATTCCTCCCCGTACGATCTCCTCTTGATGGGCGACCATCAAGAGGCATGCTGCGATTATTTGTCGTGCTATTCACCGACGTTACAGGCTGTGCAGGTTTACTTTTAGGACTCACTGACGTTTGTGACTGAGTATTCTGCATCAGTTTGTCTAGCGGTAAATACATTAAATTGCCGCTACTTTTAGCGTCAATAAGCACTTTGCTAGTCCCACTCATCACTTGTTCCATAGTATCGAAATACATGCGTTCACGAGTGACATCAGGCGCCATTTGGTACTCTGGTAGTAACTGTTCAAAACGAGCAACTTTACCTTGAGCTTCAAGCGTAACTCTTTGCTGATAGGCTTTGGCTTGTTGATCCATTCTCTGCACAGTACCACGAACCTTAGGCTCTAACTGACGAGAGTAAGCTTCTGCTTCACGGATAAAACGTTGTTCATCCTCTTGTGCTGCAATCGCGTCATCAAAGGCATCTTTAACCTCTTCAGGTGGACGAGCAGGCAAGAAGTTAACGTCAACAACGACAATACCAAGCTTATAGCTTTCGATAATGCGCTCTATCTCATCCCACGTATCACGTCGAATCTTATCTCGACCAGTGGTCAAGATATCATCCATCGTATTGTGGCCAATAACGTAACGTAACGCACTGTCAGTCGCTTCACGCAGACTGGCATCAGCATTGACTACACTATAAAGATAATTCTTCGCATTATTCACTCGATATTGAACGTCAAGTTGAACTAATACTACGTTTTCATCCGCTGTTAGCATGCTACCAGAAGCTGGAATTGAACGAACAGTTTGCACATTCACTGGAGTGACTTCATCAATGAAGGTCGCTTTCCATTGAAGGCCAGGATCAACTTCACCAATATAGCCGCCAAAACGCAGTGCAACACCCTTCTCAGCTTCTTTAACTGTGTAGAAGCCTGATAGGCCCCAAACCACAATAGCAATAGCCAAAACGATAACCAAGCTGATTGCGCTTATGCCACCGCCAGAACCATTACCTTTGCCGCCAAAGCGCTTAGAAAGGTTACGAAAAACTTCATCTAAATCAGGTGGTCCTTTATCGTTACCACCTTTTTTCCCCCAAGGGTCTTGACCCTTGTTACCGGGCTCGTTCCAAGCCATTTAGTACTCCATAGTGTATGAATTAAGCGAGATTACTAAAATAACAATTTATGCGACGACATCGTCGACGATAAAAGTTTCTATTTCACCAAGGCTCTGCTTTACCAGTCGACGCCAATCGGCCTCTAACAAGCGCACAGAGATCATACAGTTCCCCAGATCGTCATACTCTTTCTGCTGTATTACATCCAGTTTATAAAACTGGCCAAGATAATGTCCTGCCGAAGCAGGAATTTGCAAGGTTAGTTCTTTAACCGCTTTACCAACTAAATCGTTGATAGCTTCCTGAACTAGCTCCAAGCCTTTTTGCTGCTGGGCAGATACCCAGACTCGAATTGGATTCCCCTCATCATCGTAATCGATGCGAGGTTTCACCTCATCCAATAGATCGATTTTATTACAAACAATCAATTGTGGAATTTCGTCAGCATCGATCTCTTTGAGCACTCTTTGAACTTGCTCAAAGTTATCCGCCATGTTTTCATCAGCGCTATCCACGACATGTAATAACAAATCAGCTTGTCGTGTTTCCTGCAATGTAGCTTTAAATGCTGCAACAAGATCATGAGGCAAATGCCTAATAAACCCAACAGTATCGGCTAAAATAACATGGCCATCTGGTAACTCTAATTTTCGCAACGTTGGATCTAACGTTGCGAAAAGTTGATCTGCTGCGTAAACATCCGAAGTTGTTAATGCATTGAATAATGTAGACTTTCCAGCGTTGGTATAGCCTACCAATGCCACTGTCGACATATCACTTCGTTGTCTAGCTCTACGACTTTGATCACGCTGTTTATCGACTTTAATTAAACGTCGATTAATAGTGCGAATTCGCGCTCGTAACAAACGTCTATCTGTTTCTAGCTGGGTTTCACCTGGTCCACGAAGACCAATCCCGCCTTTCTGCCTTTCTAGATGCGTCCAACCTCTAATTAGGCGCGTTGACATGTGGCGCAATTGCGCTAGCTCCACTTGTAATTTGCCTTCAAAGGTTCTAGCTCTTTGAGCAAAAATATCAAGGATCAAAGTTGTTCTGTCGAGTACTCGACATTCACACAAATGCTCTACATTTCGCTCTTGAGCTGGGCTCAATGGGTGGTTAAAAATCACCACGTTAGCATCTGTAGCCGCAACCATCGCAGCTAACTCTTCGGCCTTGCCCGAACCAACAAAAAACTTACGGTCCGGAGCACGACGACTTCCTGTAATAACTCCGATTGATTGGGCCCCAGCAGATTCAACTAAAAGTTTAAGCTCTTCTAGATCCTCTCGGCTATCTTCATCGGAGAAATCAATGTGGACAAGTACTGCTCGATCTCCGGCCTCATAACGATCAAACAAAAAGCAATCTCCTCAAAAAATTACTTCTCATCAATTTCATCATGCTGAGCGTTAAAACCAGCTTGAGCATTTGTCGCTTGGTGGTTACTCACGTTAAATGGACGTGAAGGTACCACTGTCGAAATAGCATGCTTGTAAACCATCTGGCTTACCGTGTTTTTAAGCAAGATAACAAATTGATCAAAAGACTCAACTTGTCCTTGTAGCTTAATGCCGTTAACAAGATAAATAGATACTGGAACGCGTTCACGACGCAATGCGTTCAAAAACGGGTCTTGTAAAGATTGCCCCTTTGCCATTTTCTAATTTCCTTTTTTATGAAATATCAATAGTAATTCTAATACTATAAAACTTTATTATTTAGTTTTAGTATTATACAGCTACAGCCAATAAGCTAGCGACTATATCGCATTACTGTAGCAAGATTGCTTTCGGCTCCGCTTTCTAGCCAAATTAAGTCAGGCCAACCACGTAGCCATGTTAATTGGCGCTTAGCTAATTGCCTAGTAGCAACAATAGCTTTTTCAACCATGGTTTCATAGTCAAATTCACCATCTAAATGCTGCCAACATTGCCGATAACCAACACATCGCATTGATGGCAGGTCTAAATGTAAGTCACCGCGAGCTTTTAGATTTTTTACTTCTTCTACAAACCCTTGACCTAACATCGACATAAAGCGAGTTTCTATCGCTTTATGTAACACTTTTCTGTCGTTAGGTGCAATCGCAAATTGCACTGCTTCGTAAGGGAATGCATCTAATTTGGTTTTCGTTAACTCGGTTAACGACTTGCCACTGATCCGAAAAACTTCTAATGCCCTCGCTAATCGCTGTGGATCATTAGGGTGAATACGTTCAGCTGATACTGGATCAATACTTTTAAGTTGGTCATGTAATGCTTGCCAACCTTGAGTGTCAGCTTCTGCTGCTATTTGTGCTCGAATCGCTACATCTGCTGCAGGAAGAGGTGATAAGCCGTCGATCAAGGCTTTGAAATACATCATGGTGCCACCCACCAGCAAAGGTGTTTTACCACGACCAATGATTTCTTCGATTTGGATCAGCGCATCTTTTCTAAAATCAGCAGCTGAATAACTCTCAATCGGATCAATAAGATCAATCAGGCGATGCGGCGCTTCAGCTAACTCTGCGGCATCAGGTTTGGCACTACCAACATCCATCTGTTGATAGATCAAAGCTGAGTCCACAGAAATAATTTCGCAGTCATGGTTTTTGACAAGCTCAATGGCCAGCGCAGTTTTACCTGAAGCTGTTGGGCCCATTAAGGTGATAACTTTATGTTTATTCTTGTCAGTCACTCTGAGATTCTTTCATCCATTGCTGCCAAGGTAATACTTGGCTTTGATTATAAAGGTCGCTGATGACACTGTCATCGAGTGCATTAAAAGCTAACCACGCCTCGGCAGTGGCAATAAAACGACCTGAGGATTGCTCTGCAAGCCAATTAACTAATGCTGCGTCACAGGGTAACTCAAATCGGATCCATTGTAATAATGCTGGGATCACCGAAGCCAATTGGCTATCTCTCAGATATGGGGGCACTTTTTTGATAATCAACTGCCCGAGTCGAATAGATAACTCAATTCCCAACTTTCTCAGCAATTGCTCTCTGTTTTCAATGACCTCGCTCCAGACCTTATCAACAGGAACAGCAACAGGCATCAGCAATGGTTGACCAACAAGCCCTTGTCCTAACTTAGCACTTATCTCTTCACGCACAGTTGCTTTAATCACATCAACAATGCTCAGTAAGCTCAACGTGTCTTGCTTAGCGATCACCCAATACTTATCGGCTAATACGGGAGGCATATTGACAGTTGCGCCAGCCACCGCGGTGGTGGAACTGGTGCTGACGACATTAGTCAATGTCGCTGAAGTGCTGGTACTGAGCAAGCTACCATAGGCGTCTAAACTACTTTGCGAAGGTAAATTGACTTCCGCTCGGTGAGTTGCAGGCCTTAACGGGGCTTTATAACTGGACGGCTCGTCGTTGTAACTTGATGATGCTACTGGTGGGCGCTCGCTGACGCTAAAAGAGGAAGATGGCTTACTACTGACTGGTGCATAACCTTGAGCAGATGCAGTTGCTCCACTATTGGTCGATGGAAGCTCCCCTGTTAT
This sequence comes from Shewanella sp. GutDb-MelDb, assembly GCF_002836075.1. Lineage (NCBI taxonomy): Bacteria > Pseudomonadati > Pseudomonadota > Gammaproteobacteria > Alteromonadales > Shewanellaceae > Shewanella > Shewanella sp. GutDb-MelDb. Next base: position 56,962 of record NZ_PJBM01000259.1, read on the forward strand.
ATCATGCTGTGACTCAATTCCCTCCAGCTCAACAGACTGTGCCATAGCAGATTGCAATGCCTGCAAAATATAATCATGCACGTAACGGCTTTGATGGAAACGGACCTCATGCTTTGCAGGATGAACATTAACGTCCACTTGATGCGGGTCTAGCTCGAGCATTAATACATAACCAGGTGACACCCCTGCGGCATACTCAGAGAATGCTTGCCTTACAGCGTGATTCACCAGTCTGTCTTTAATCAAGCGACCGTTAACGTAAAAGTACTGTGTTTCACAATAGCCGGACACAGTATTAGGTGCTTGAAGGTAACCGCTTAAGGTTAAGTCATTATGCTGGCAACTAATATGCAAACAGGTTTCTGCAAATGCTTTGCCACACACTAGCCCCAAACGCTGTAAGTATTGGATTTCGGTATTGGCGGGCCGATAATTGCGGACACTTTTACCATTATGCTTAAGGGTAAAGTGAATATCGCGCCTGACTAACGCAATTCGCTTTAACCATTCATCAATATGGGTGAATTCCGTTTTATCACTTTTTAAAAAACGACGCCTAGCCGGAGTATTGAAAAACAGATCGATGGCTTCAATGGTGGTTCCAACAGGATGTGCTGCTGGCAATATTTGCACCGCCATCTCAGTCCCTTCGGCCTTGGCTTGCCATGCTTCGGTTTGCGCTGCCGTTCTTGACGTTAAAGTGAGGCGAGAAACAGAGCTAATACTGGCTAACGCTTCGCCTCGAAATCCAAAGCTCATAATCGCTTCGAGATCATCAAGTGATTTAAGTTTAGAAGTGGCGTGCCGAGATAACGCTAATTCAAGATCCTCTTTAGGGATCCCTAAGCCATTATCCCTAATACGAATAAGTTTACTGCCGCCTTTGTCGATTTCGATGTCAACTTTTGTTGCTCCGGCATCTAAGCTGTTCTCCACCAACTCCTTGATAACAGAAGCTGGACGCTCAACAACTTCTCCAGCGGCTATCTGGTTAGCAAGCTGGGGAGGTAACTTTTCTATGGCCATTATTTACTCTTTAACTGCAACATGATTACGCTCGCGGAATGATTAAGGTTTGCCCAATTTTCAAAGTATTAGATTTAAGTCTATTCGCTTTTTTCAAGCGACTAATAGAGATCTGATAACGATGGGCAATAACCGATAATGATTCACCACTGCGCACTTTGTGCTTGGTGTTACTTCTACTGGCGAGTAGTGTATTAGCGGGAGGGTTAGCTTCAAAATACTTAACCACGCCTTTATGTACTGCTTTGGCGATATTGTTCTGATGCTCTCTTTGGGAGAGTAGGCGCTCTTCCCTATGATTTGAAATAAATCCAGTTTCTACCAATATTGAGGGAATATCGGGAGACTTAAGCACGGCAAAACTGGCCGACTCAGGCTTATGTTTGTGTAGTTTAGTCACCTTACCCAAATTAGATAACACATCATCTGCAATATTGTGACTAATCGCCATTGAGCGATCCATCGACATATCGAGTAAAGTCATCGCCAAATATTGTTCATTATCCGTATTTTGAATAATTTCACCTGCACCACCGAGCAGTTCAGAGTGTTTCTCTTTTTGCTCTAACCAACGACCTATCTCACTGTTGGCACGGCGCATCGATAATACCCAGACAGACGCACCTTGCGGTTGGGGCGAGGTAAATGCGTCGGCATGAATAGAGATCAACAGATCCGCTTTACTGTCTCTAGCAATCTCGGAACGGCGATTCAAATTGACAAAATAGTCGCCAGTACGCGTCATCACGGCTTTCATTCCAGGTGTTGCATTAATTTTTTTCGCGACTTTCTTCGCTATCTGTAATACGACTTTCTTTTCATACATCCCTGTAGGACCGATAGAGCCGGGATCGTCACCGCCGTGACCTGCATCAATCGCCACCACCACATCGCGCAAAGCACTCACGGGTTTAGCTGACTGGCTTTTAGGTTTAGCGCTGCCACTATCTAAATCAACGACTAATCGATTGCCGTAAGGCGCCGTTGGTGGAAGTGCAAACAAGCTAGCTCTCAGCGGCTTAACTAAATCAATGACAATCCTGAGCGTGCCTTTTTCTGGCGGGGTGCTCTTTCTAATTTTCTTAACCAGCTTACTGTTGTTAGCAATTTTAGCTAAGTCGACTTTGTTTGATGCATTTTTCAAATCAACCACTAATCGATAGGGATTGGTTAGGGTAAAGTGCGTATAACTCGGCGATTGACTTAAATCGAAAACGATACGGGTAGACTCGGGTGCAGCCCATACCCTTACGCCTTCGAGCTTATTAGCACTCTGCGCAAAAAAGGAGGCACCAAAGGTAAAGAGTAATACTACTAACTTAAATATATTATTGTTTATTATCATTATTATTCAAACACGCCAATATTTGCTCACCCTTAGTAGAAAGGGCCTGTAATTCTATTTGTCGTCCAGTATTAACATATTTAATGTAGATATGTATATCAGCTTGCGGTAATAGACCGTGACCACGATCGGGCCATTCAACGATACATAAGCTACGCTCGGTAAAATAATCTCTTATCCCCATAAATTCGAGCTCTTCGGGATCATATAACCGATACAAATCAAAATGAAAAACGTCCATACCATTTAGCTCGTATGGCTCAACCAGTGCGTATGTAGGACTTTTCACCGCTCCGTCGTGACCTAAACTTTGAATTAAACCACGGCTAAAAGTCGTCTTACCAGCGCCTAAATCACCACTAAGGTAGAGCGTCAAGGGCGGTGTGATTAAGGCCGATAACTTACTGCCTAAACTCACTGTTGCTTGCTCATCATTAAGATCTAAGATAATTGATTGCATATTCATATTGATTTAAAAAGATGTCCTAGTAACACATTGGCTAGAATGCGTTACTTTAACCTAATCATCTCGTTTTCCAAACTAGATTTCATTAACCAGCTGATGAATATAAGACATTAAATCACTGGCTAGCATGCCTCGCTCACCGTCTTTAGCCGCGAGATCGGCTGCATCACCATGAATGACAACGGCTATATAAGCCGCCTGCATATTGCTGAAACCTTGCGCCATCAAGGCGCCAATGATCCCAGAGAGCACATCCCCACAGCCACCGCTGGCAAGGCCAGGGTTACCAACAGGGGCGACAAGGCAGTCATTACCGTCATAGATAAGGGTACCAGCACCTTTTAAAACGATAACTCCTCCATATTTTTTATGCAGTGTACGAACCGCCTTGAAACGGTCCTTCTCTACCTCTTCAGTGCTCACTCCAAGTAGTCGACCCGCTTCACCTGGGTGTGGGGTTAGCACCCAATTCTTATTCGACAATGGAAAATGACACAGCAAATTTAATGCATCAGCATCAATCACGCTGGGTTTTTCAGCTAAGTCGACCGCCTTAAGTAAATTGTAACCCCAATCAGTTGTTCCCAAACCGGGCCCAATCACTAGAACATTAGCCCAACCCAGTTTAAGGTAAACTTCCATATCGACTAACTCACAACCCCAAAACATCAGTTCAGGTCGAGTGGTACAAACCACCGCATGATGTTCAGGTCTTGAAATCACAGTGACAAGTCCAGCTCCCGCTCTCAAACATGACTCAGAAGCTAATCTGATCGCACCAGACATACCAAAATCACCACCGATAACAGTAACTTTACCGCTATCACCTTTGTGGGAATCCCTTCTTCTTGGCAAAAAAATGTTCGGCAGATCGTTACTCACCAACTTCTTCACTTCACTGAGAGGCAAGAAAGGAGTTAAACCAATATCTGCCAGTAGTAACTTGCCGCAAAAGTGCCGAGCTTGACTGGTTAACAATCCTTGCTTAATCCCTCCAAAGGTAAGGGTTATGCTCGCTTCTATCGCAACCTGTTTAGTGATTCCGGTATCAGACTCTATCCCTGATGGAACATCAAGTGACACTACCCAAGCACTACTGCGATTCACAGCGCTAATTATCGCAACAAGCTCATCACTGAGTTCACCTCTAGCCCCGGTACCCAATAAACCATCAACAATCACTTCAGCTTCAACGATTCTATCGATACAAAATGGACAAGTTTTGCCACCAACACGTTCAAAATGTGCAATAGCAAGCAACAGCTCAGCAGTGGGGTTATGAGCCGCAGAGGCTTGTAAATAGACCGTTCGTCCAGCCTTAATTAACAGTGATGCAGTAACATAAGCATCAGCAGCATTATTGCCATGCCCCGCTAAAACCAAAATAGTTTGAGAGTTACCACTTTGAGTTTGCAGCTGCTCAAAGGCAGCAGCTGCAGCCCGTTCAACGAGCTCATAAAGGCTTGTCTTGCCACAACGTACAGCGCTAGCCTCGGCCTCCCTCACTTGTTCGACTGAGTATAATGATACTAATGCTGACAGATGTTTCTCGTTCATTAAGGTGTCCCCACGACAGAATTACGACCAACTTAGAATGTTAGTAACTCAGACTTAAACACAAATGAATTGTTCATCCGTAAGGCATTTAAATCACCGTAAGTTGATCTAACACAAGTATAGGCTGCTACAGGCTGGATCAAAAAAGGCACCTGAAGGTGCCTTTAATCGATAGAGGAAAGCTGACTCTTAGATGTCATCCATGCGGATACTGCTATGAACCAAACGCTGTTGCTGAATTTTCTCAACCCTAACGAGATCTTCAAGTGCACCTTTTGTCTCGGCTGATGCTGAAGAGAGAGAGGTCTTTTCAATTAAGCCAATCAGCTTATTATCGAGCTCTAGGTGTAGCTCTAAAATATCTTCTTCGCTCATATTTGCTGGCAGAGTTTGCTTTAAGCACAAAGCCGAAAAATCTTCAAACACAATATCCTTGTACCAAGTGTCGAGTATTTTCTTAGGAGCAGCATCGATATAGTTCTCAAGTTTATCGGCGGTTTGACGCTCATGCTGTTGAAAATATTCAAGCATTAGCTTTACACGTGACGAGTCAGCTTGTGAGTGTAAACGGCTATATAGCTGTGCCATTTCAAGTCGACAATTTGCTACATAATTTAAAAGCTCACTAAGTTGTTGAATACGCATTTACCGCTCTCCTATCGCTTGCGTTTTAGATCACAAGCTAAAAATCAATTTGACGATATTATGAGCTGAACGCACTACGCAATAGTTGACGCTAGTCATACTTTGCCAACTAGAAAGTGGCCAGCCTTAAAGATAGTTAAAAAAATGAGTACTTGATCACGCCATTCCCACCTTCATTTAAGTAGAGAGGTTTAGGGATTGAGCGATATGGGCCTTAAAGGAAGTATTCTTATCAGATAAAAAGAGTGTAAAAAAACTGGCTTCTTGCTTCTGATTTAACAATAGTGAATACCAACCTATGCTCTTTACCTTAGAAGAAAATATCAGCTATTTCTATGAACATGGCAGAGCTAATCTCATGTTCATATTACGGCAGTCTTTAAAAAGGGAAGCTTAAATTTTTTAGCTGCAAGGGGAAGATTGGAGCGAGTTTTTGATGTTACAGAGAGTAGGTTCGAACTAATGAGCTATATCTTGGAAAAAAGAGGGGATCAACTTTTTCAACAAGCACAACTGAGCTAGGTTTTGTACTGTGAATAGTTCTTAATAGGAGGTTTTTAAGAAAAAGATTGGAGCGAGTTATTGATTTAAACAAGAGTGGGTTCGAACTGATGACCTATACCTTGGCAAAAAACGGTATCAACTATTTCTAAAAACACAACTGAGCTAAGTTTGGAGTTTGGAGTTTGGAGTTTGGAGTTTGGAGTTTGGAGTTTGGAGTTTTACTTGAGGAAGATTGGAGCGACATATCAGGTTCGAACTGATGACCTATACCTTCGCAAAAAACGGTATCAACTATTTCTAAAAACACAACTGAGCTAAGTTTGGAGTTTGGAGTTTTACTTGAGGAAGATTGGAGCGACATATCAGGTTCGAACTGATGACCTATACCTTGGCAAGGTATCGCTCTACCAACTGAGCTAATGTCGCGTAATCTTTTTCATCACACTCTAGCTGTATACATTAACCAAAGGTATCGTTTTCACCTTTAGCAACTGAGCTAATGTCGCGTAATCTTTTTAAATTGGAGCGACATATCAGGTTCGAACTGATGACCTATACCTTGGCAAGGTATCGCTCTACCAACTGAGCTAATGTCGCGTAAATCTTTTAAAAATTGAAACGACACATCAGGTTCGAAAAAACTAACCGATGACCTATACCTTGGTAAGGTATCGCCCTTTTGCTCTAATAAAGAGTCAACTGAGCTAATGTCGCGTAAATCTTTTTAATTTGGAGCGACATATCAGGTTCGAACTGATGACCTATACCTTGGCAAGGTATCGCTCTACCAACTGAGCTAATGTCGCGTAAATCTTTTAAAAATTGAAACGACATATCAGGTTCGAAAAAACTAACCGATGACCTATACCTTGGTAAGGTATCGCCCTTTTGCTCTAATAAAGAGCCAACTGAGCTAATGTCGCGTAAATCTTTTTAAATTGGAGCGACATATCAGGTTCGAACTGATGACCTATACCTTGGCAAGGTATCGCTCTACCAACTGAGCTAATGTCGCGTAAATCTTTTTTGCTTACCGAATTTGGTAATTCAATAAGTAAATATTTGGAGCGACATATCAGGTTCGAACTGATGACCTATACCTTGGCAAGGTATCGCTCTACCAACTGAGCTAATGTCGCATAAATCTTTTTATTACACTCTAGCTGTAAACATTAACCAAAGGTATCGTTCTTCACCTCTAGCAACTGAGCTAATGTCGCGTAATATTTTTTGCTTATGGAATTTGGTAATTCAATAAGTAAATATTTGGAGCGACATATCAGGTTCGAACTGATGACCTATACCTTGGCAAGGTATCGCTCTACCAACTGAGCTAATGTCGCGTAAATCTTTAAATGCTGTCTTAACTATACTCGCTGGATTAAAGGTCTCGTTTCTCACCTTTGCCAACTGAGCTAATGTCGCATTTCAACTTTTTTACTTAATCACTAAGTTTGCCGTTTAGTGAAAAGTTGAGGCCGCATTATAGGAGAATTTCACTGCTCTGCAACCCCTTCTTGCAAAAAAATGACTGATTGCTTAAATTTTGAAAACTTTCGCACGATAAAACTGCAATTCGGCGATAGATTCCTGAATATCGAGTAAAGCTTGATGCGTATTTTGCTTGGTAAAGCCTTTCATTGCTGATGGCTCCCAACGTCGAACTAGCTCTTTTACTGTACTGACATCTATATTTCGATAGTGAAAGAAGTCCTCAAGCGCTGGCATATAACGATTTAAAAAACGGCGATCTTGGCCAATGCTGTTGCCACACATAGGTGAAGCACCCGCTGGAACATACAACGACAAAAATGCGATCGTCTGTTCAATCGCATCTTCTTCTCTAAACTCACTGGCTTTAACACGTTCAACGAGTCCTGATTCGCCATGGTGCTTTTGATTCCAATCATCCATCAATGCAAGTTGTTCATCAGTCTGATAAATCGCAATCACAGGACCCTGTGCGATAATATTCAACTCTTTATCAGTCACTATAGTCGCTATTTCAATAATTCTGTCGACTGCAGGCTCAAGCCCCGTCATCTCAAGATCGACCCAAATAAGGTTGTTTTCATTTATAGCCATAAAGTGACCTGTAATCCTTGTTAGCCTAAATTCAGGCTTTTTTGTTTAAGACGGTGTATCATACTGCTTTTTTAAGCGACAAAAAATCACCTTTATAATTGAAGGCTATTTACGTGAGTAATACGTGAGCAAAAAGAAACCATTAAGCCAAGGTCAGTTACGCAGAATGCGCAACAACCAAAAAAAGAAATTACAGAACAGCGATGCTGGCGAAAGTACTCCTGAATTACAGGATAACTCTTTAGGCCCTGAGCAGTTAGGCACCATTATTTCTCGTTTTGGTCAGCATGCGGATGTTGAGACCGAGACAGGCCATTTAGCGCGCTGCAATATACGCCGTAATATTAAAAGTTTAGTCACTGGTGACAAAGTTATTGTGCGTTTAGCAGTAACGAGTGAATCTGGTGCCAGCCGAATTGAAGGTATTGTTGAAGCCGTTCATCCAAGGCATTCACTACTGTCTAGACCGGATATGTACGATGGCGTTAAGATTATTGCCTCTAATATCGATCAGATCCTTATCGTCACTTCTGTTAAGCCTGCGTTTACCACGCAAATTATCGATCGTTATCTTGTCGCCTCGGAAGATACCGGAATTGCGCCCGTTATCGTACTCAACAAAGTCGACTTGATTTTACCTGAAGAGCTAGCTGAAATAGAAGCTGCACTGCAACGCTATCGCGATGTCGGTTATGAGGTCTATAAAGTCAGTAGTAAAACCGGTGAAGGTGTCGAACAGATAAACCAACTGATGAATGGAAAAGTCAGTGTGTTTGTAGGCCAATCAGGTGTCGGTAAATCATCGATGATCAACGCCATGATGCCAGACGCAGAGTTAGTCATTGGTGATATATCTGAGAGTTCAGGTTTGGGTCAGCATACAACGACCACCGCTAAGCTACTCCACATATCCACCGGCGGTGACTTAATTGACTCCCCTGGCGTCCGTGAATTCGCCCTATGGCACTTACCCGCTGAAAGAGTGGGCCAATGCTTTATTGAATTCAGAGAATATCTAGGGACGTGTAAGTTTAGAGACTGCAAACACCTCAATGATCCTGGTTGCTCAATCACCGAAGCGTTAGCAGCCGGTAACATCAGCGCAGATCGCTACTATAACTACCACAAAATCATTGCCAGTCTGGATGAACAAAGACACGCTCGTCATTTTAGAGCTGGTCCAGACGAATAAAAAATAGAACTTAAAGGAATTTGAAATTGGATAAAGTCAAAATTGCACTGCAATATATTATGCCAAAGCATTTGGTATCACGTCTTGTGGGTAAATTAGCCGCAGCTGAAATGGGTGCTGTCACCACGGCTGCAATTAAATGGTTTATTAAGCAATACAAAATTGATATGAGTGAAGCCGCTCAGCCCGCGCCTGAAGCTTATCCAACTTTCAATCAGTTTTTTACTCGTGCATTAAAGCCTGGCATTCGTCCACTATGTGAAGACAAAGATTACATCATCCACCCGGTGGATGGCGCAGTCAGTCAATTAGGTCCTATTGAAGATGGACGCATTTTTCAAGCAAAAGGCCATGACTATTCATCTCTAGCGTTACTCGGTAATCAGGCTAATGATGCAAAACGTTTTGAAGACGGTGATTTTGCTACCATTTATCTAGCGCCTAAAGATTATCATCGCATTCATATGCCAATAAAAGGCACTCTGTCTAAAATGACCTATGTACCAGGTGAACTGTTTTCAGTTAACCCGCTAACCGCGCAAAATGTTCCAGGCTTATTCGCCCGGAATGAGCGTGTTGTGGCGATTTTCGAAACGGAAATTGGCCCTATAGCAATGGTACTTGTTGGGGCAACGATTGTGGCCAGCATTGAAACAATATGGGCTGGTACTGTTACGCCGCCAACAGGTCAAGACGTGTTTACTTGGGATTATCCCACTGAGGGGCCTGAGGCTCTTACCCTTGAAAAAGGTGAAGAAATGGGACGTTTCAAACTGGGCAGCACTGTCGTTATGCTATTTGCTAAAGACGCACTCGACGAGTTTGCTGACGGCGTAGAGCCAACAAGCATTACCCGTATGGGTCAAGCTTTTGCAAAAATTGAAGACTAATTAACACCATTGAATCCAAGTGATAAAAAAACAGGGCTACTTGAGCTGCATTTAGCGGTACTGCTTTTTGGTGGTACAGCCCTGTTTTCTAAACTCATCCCTTTAAGTGCGTTAGATATTACCGTACTGCGCTGTGTTGTCGCAGCAGCGGTACTCGCACTTATTGTTAAGCTGAGTAAGCAAAAAATAGCACTCGAGGCAGCAAAGGATTATCTCGTCGCTATTGGACTGGGTATTATCGTTAGTTTGCATTGGGTAACTTACTTCGCCTCAATGCAACTATCTTCAGTTGCAATTGGCATGATAGCCTTCTTTACTTACCCCGTTATGACGGTGCTCATTGAGCCATTGGTCACTAAATCCAAACTAAAACTTGCCGACGTCATCAGTGGTATTTTGGTATTGACCGGGGTGGCTTTACTTATCCCAGAGGCGAGTCTTGGCAACGATGTCACCCTCGGAATTGCCATTGGCGTACTCTCAGCTGCGCTATTCACCGCGAGAAATCTATTACATAAACGCTATTTTTCACAATATAGCGGTCAACAAGCAATGTTCTATCAAACCATGGTTGCAGTGCTTTTTCTTGCGCCATGGTTTACCACTGAAGTCAGCAGTATTGAGCTCAATGTTTGGTGGTTAATTGTATTACTCGGCGTGGTATTTACAGCAGCCCCTCATGCGCTATTTACCTCCGCACTGCGATTACTCAGCGCCAAAACCGTCGGTTTAGTGTCGTGTTTGCAACCCTTTTATGGTGCGGTGTTGGCATTACTTCTTCTCGGTGAAGATCTTGAACTCAAGACCGTTATTGGTGGAACATTGGTCGTTGCCACTGCATTATTTGAAACGCAACAGAGCCATAAGTCACAACGGATTAAAAAGACTATATAGATCCATGTATTTATCTGAATAACTTGGCTACTATGAGTAAGTCCTTTTCGATTTATGCAAGCCACTAATCATGCATCGTTTTTTATTGGTTTTTCTGTGTTTTATTTGCACTATAGCCAACGCTAACCCGTCAACTCAACTTGAAAAAAGATTGGGTTTAAGTCCTTCGAGTAATAGCAGTACGCCACAAGAACAACTCGAGCTACTCAACAATAAAATAAGTGAGTTATCTCTCACGGAAGAGAGCGCTAGAGCGCTGGTACAAAATTTTGATCAGCATAAATCGAATCTTCTGAATCAAATCAGAGAGGCGCTGCAGCCGCTCGCATGGTCAAATAAGCAAGACTTGAATCAACAAGGTTCGCTAGCGTACTTACGTTTATCTGAACTAAAAGAGATAGAAGTTAGTTTAAGCAATAAAATCAATAACTTAATAAAATCACTCGACAGCCTCCCCGATGCTTTAAGCAAGGCAAGAGCGACACTCACTAAACATAAAAAAAACCGTATAGCGAGTGATCAAACCCTATCAAACCAAATACTAACTACCCAGGAAATATTATATAAGCAGCGTGTCGCAACGTTAGAGGCGATGTTAGCAAGCAGCCAGAAAGAGATTGATCTCAATCAACTGCAGCTCAAATTGGTACGACAGCAACTACAGCAACAAGAGCAACTCATTGAACGCCTCAATCAAGAGCGAGAGATACAACGGCATAAACGTACAGAAGCAGCTATCGCAAGTAGTTTATTGCCTGAGTCAAATGGCGCTGACCCAATAGCCCAATCACTTAGTGATGCGAATTTAGGCTATGGTGAAACACTAAAATCACTCAACTTAAAAATAAGCCAAGCGCTTACACAACAAGAGCAAGCAGAAGCTCAATACCAAGCTCAAGCTAAACAGCTAACCAATATCCAACAGCAGATAAGTTGGATTAAACTAAACTCCGCTTTTGGCGAGCGTTTTTTACAAATGTTGCAAGCACTTCCTAAGCCGCCAAGCCAAGACCCGGTCCAAAATGACATTGCCAATGCACGGCTAGCGCGCTATCAAATCGAACAGGCACAAACCGTCAGTCTACAACAACTCAACAATGTGCCTAAGCCAACGCAACTGCACGCTAAATTGCTTGTCTCTCAAGAACTCTTATTGCAACAGTTATTACAAAGCTACGATCTTTACTTAAGTGAACTGGCTGATTTAAGAGTGAGTAATGAGCAGCTAAATCAACAGTATTTAACGTTAAGAGATACCCTAAACGAGCACCTATTCTGGGTACCCAATGCTAATCGAATTGGTGGTTTGTGGCTTACCGATCTACAACAAAGTGTACAATGGATGATCAAGCAAGCGCCGTTGCAGCAATTGCAAACATCATTCAGTGAACAGGGGAGCTTATGGTCTTGGTGGTTAATTTTATTCATCGTCAGCCTAATCGCGCAGGATATTGTTACCCCTAAGTTCAAAGCCGCCATGCGCCGCGAGTTACCTTTTGTTGGCAATGTCACCCAAGATAAATTTATTTATACTTGGCATGTGTTCGTTAACTCAGTCAGCTATAGCCTATTAAAGCCATTACCTATTATTTTAGCGGGGGCCATTTTCTATACTTCGAGTCTTAACTTTGTGTCAGCTATTGGCATGGGCGTTATCGCAATAGGGGCTTTTTACCAGCTCTATCGTCTTGTGCATTTACTTGCATTAGATAAAGGACTGTTAATCAACCACTTTAAAGCGCAACGTGATGTTATTCGTGTCGGGCAAGAGCGATTTAAACAACTCACGATTATGGTTATGCCATTTTTAGGATTTGCCGCATTTGCAGAGATCATCGACACCTCTCTTGTTAGAAATAGCCTTGGCCGCGGTGCATTCATTATTTTTTGCTTAATGCTGTTCTGGTTCTATAAAGATATTTTAAACATTGCTAATCGAGACAATAAACATCATCAGAAGGATAAAAATAGAAAACTGATCCAAAAACTACTTTGGGCATTGCTGATAATGACCCCTATTGCCTGTGCGTTATTAGCTTTTCTCGGCTACTACTACACTGCATTTCAAATGTTTTTACAGCTACAGATATCACTCATTTTAGGCTTAGGTTTCTTACTGTTATATCAATTAACCAAACGTTGGATGCTCATTGAAAGACGACGTATTGCGTTCGAACGCGCTAAAGCTAAACGTGCGGAGGTACTCGCCCAACGTGAGAAAGGCGAAGTAAACGCTCCTGAACAATTAGATACCTATGAAGAACCAGAGGTCGATTTAGAGACCATTTCAGGTCAATCTCTGGGCCTAGTCCGCTCATTGTTACTATTGGCATTTTTAGCCAGTATTGTAGGACTGTGGACCCAAACTCATACTGCGTTGTTCTCTTTGCTAGATGGGGTGACGTTATGGTCTAGTAATACCACGCTCAATGGCATTGAGCAGCAATTACCAATAACCTTAAAGTCATTGCTACTGTCATTTATCATTGTTGGTTTTTCGATGATGATAGCCACTAATCTGCCAGGTTTGATTGAGTTAACCATCCTGCAACGGCTCGATTTAAGCCAAGGTACTGGTTTTGCCCTCACGACAGTTAGCCGCTATCTGGTGATCTTCTTCGGTATATTAAGTGGTTTCTCAACACTCGGAATGGAGTGGTCTAAGCTGCAGTGGCTAGTCGCTGCATTATCGGTCGGCTTAGGTTTTGGTCTACAAGAGATCTTCGCTAATTTTATCTCTGGCTTGATCATTCTGTTTGAAAAACCAGTTCGAATTGGTGATACGGTGACGATCAGAGATCTCACCGGAACGGTAAGTAAAATTCAGATCCGAGCAACCACAATTATTGATTGGGATCGTAAAGAGATTATTGTGCCCAACAAGGCCTTTATTACCGAGCAGTTAATTAACTGGTCGCTGTCAGATCCTATTACACGCGTTATTGTTTATGTATCCGTTGCACGAGACTCCGATCCTGCTCGTGTTGAAGCAGCCCTTTATCAAGCGGTTCAAGAGTGTGATGATGCACTTCTAACGCCAGAGCCAGAAGTTTGGTTTGCAGGCTTTGGCCAACATACTCAAGACTTTGAAGTGAGAGCCTATGCAAAAGATATGGGCACTCGTTGGCCATTAAGACACAAACTGCACAAACAGATCAGCAAGAAGTTACGCGATAACGATTTAGAGCTCGCCTACCCTCAGCTAGAAGTTCATTTATCGACGGGACAGAGTAAAGATGTCCAAAGCTTGATAAGAACCTAATACTCAATGACTCAAGAAGCCAACTAATGAAAATATATGCTCATCGCGGCGCAAGTGGCTGCGCTCCTGAAAATACCACCAAAGCTTTTATGAAGGCGGTTGCACTAGGCGCTAAAGCCATTGAGTTGGATATTCATTTGGTCGAAGGCGAACTCTATGTTTTTCACGATAGAAGGCTTGACGCCAAAAGCTCGGGTAAAGGGCTTATCGATAAAGCAACTAAAGATTATTTACTAAGTATCTTCGTCTCTGGTGAAGCGATTCCTAAGCTGACAGAGGTATTAGCCGCGTTAAAGCCTCACAATATTGAAGTCAATATAGAGCTTAAAGGCCTATCGGTGTTGCCCGCCTTTATTAACCTGTACGCTAGTCTGCTCCACGAGCAGAATTATGATCCAAGCTTATTGTTAATCTCATCTTTTAATCACCCGATGTTAAAAGCCTTTAAACAGTCTTTTCCTTGCGCCAATGTGGCGCCACTGATTGAGGGCGTGCCACTTAATTTAGCGCAAGTGGTCACCGATCTCGACGCCTACTCTATCCATTTAGGCCTCAGTTTTGTCACCAAAGAGATGATTAATGATGCACACCAACGCGGGGCTAAAGTTTATGTTTATACCGTGGATTTTGCCGACGACATAACAATGCTGGCGGCACTTGGAGTGGATGGCATCTTTACTAACTTTCCAGATAAAGCCATTACCGCATTAGCGAAACATTAACGGGATAGAATTGAGCCAATGAATAGCCAATCATGCAATTTATAGCTGATAGTTTGAATATCTCTTTCTCAAAATAGTGCAATGTAATCTACACTAGAATTAATGGCTTAAACTTGTTTATTTCGTTGAGCCCAACCCCCTATAGCAAAGAAAACCGCGATAATAAGCAGGAACAACCAGTGTGAAGATACTCCAGCCATATATTGCGCTAGTAGCGGGCTTAACTTCACAATGATTAAGCCATAGCCGAATGCATTTACTAAGACAAAAATGAATGTTCGAATAATAAAAGATCGCCCCGTTAAATAGCGGCGCAAAAAGCGGTTAATATCACTACCAAATACAACAAGTGCACAAGCAATAATTGCAGTTGAAACTTCTGTTAGCCAAGGATAGATAAACGAACCTAAATAGCTAAGAAATTCAATTAATTTAGACATTAATATCCTCAAGTTTAATGATGTAGAGCTAGAATAAAGGGAGTCTGCATGGGACACAAGTTACTATTGCTTACCAGAGAAAATGAACGCTATCGTCAGCTTTTGGCTTCTTGCCATCTGCCTAATATTCACATTCTGGATGATAACCCACAAAATATTTTCAATGCCGACATCTGGCTCGCAGAACCCAGTCTCGCCGCCCCCATATTGCCCCATGCTACCAATTTGAAATGGATGCAGTCGACGTTTGCTGGAGTGGATGCACTCGTAAAACCGAGACAGCGCCGAGACTATGAGCTGACCAATGTGCGTGGCATTTTTGGTCCATTAATGAGTGAGTATCTGTTTGGTTATCTATTGGCGTATCAGCGAGAGCACGTCAAATATAGAAATCAGCAAGCTCAAAAAATTTGGCTTCCGGGTAGCTACAAAACGTTGCAAGGGCAAAACCTATTGCTGTTAGGAACAGGCTCCATTGCTAAGCATATAGCCCAAACAGCTAAACATTTCGGCATGCATGTCATTGGCATTAATCGTGGCGCAAAACCGACAAAAGGCTTCGATGAAGTCGACACGTTAGCCAACCTAACACACCACCTGCCTCGTGCTGATGCTGTCGCCAGTATTTTACCCAGTACCCCTGAAACACGAGGAGCACTCAACCAACATACGCTATCGTTGTTAAAAAAAGAGGTAGTGTTATTTAATCTCGGTAGAGGCGATGTACTCGATTTAGACTCCTTATACATTCAGCTGATCCAAAACCAGCAGCAACAAGCGATCCTTGACGTCTTTAATCAAGAACCTTTGCCTGAGGAACACCCTATTTGGTCACTCGACAATGTGGTGATTACGCCGCATATTGCCGCGCCAAGCTTTCCTGAGCAAGTGGTAGAGATCTTCTCAGAAAACTACCGTAAGTGGATAAAGGGGGAAAAGCTATCTCATCGAGTTCATTTCGAACGCGGCTATTAAACCCGTCTTACAAGCGCAAGAGTCATGAACCGACAAAGCAACATAAAACACAACCAAGTGCGCAAGCTGCCACTGGGTTGTGATCCACTGCAACCTTTTTAATAACGGTAAACCTAACAAACGACTGATAACCATTCTCATTAGTTATTAGCATTGAGAATCGTTTTCATTTATACTGCGTGCATATTCGATTGTTGGATCATTATTTATGTACGTTTGCCTTTGTCATGCCATTACAGATACCCAGATTAAAGAAGCCGTTAGCCAAGGCGATGCTTCATTAGCGGATGTAAAGAAGCGTCTGGGCGTTGCAAGCCAATGTGGTAAATGTGCAAAGATGGCAACTCAAATAATCCAAAGACAAGTCGATATTGAACCCAATTGTTATGAAGTCGCTTAGTATTTAGGAAGCGGTTTATCAATAAAAAATGCAGCCATTTGGCTGCATTTTTATTGTCTATCATTCAGAGGTTTCCGCTACTCTTGCGGCGAACCTTCGCCTAACTCAACACTATCAACACGCTGAAGTCCACGGGGTAACTTAGCTCCTCTACGGCCACGCTCCCCGCGGTAATGCTCCAAATCACTTGGCTTTAAGGTGAGTTTCCGCTTACCGGCCCACAAGGTGACAGACATACCTTCAGGGATCACCTGTAGATGTGTTAGCAACTCTTCCCGGCTTTTAGCGCGTTCAGTCGGTATACCAATGATCTTGTTACCCTTACCTTTGGTCAGCTGCGGTAAAGCATCTAACGAGAAGAGTAACATTCTGCCTTCGTTGGTAATTGCTAGAATAGATTGTGCTGTCGATTTATCGACTTTTTGTGGCAGCAATACCTTCGCATTGGTAGGTAAACTCAACAAAGCCTTACCCGCTTTATTACGCGATATCATATCTTTATTTGCCGCAACGAATCCGTAACCGGCATCTGAGGCTAAAATATAACACTGCTCTTCATCTGCCAGTAATACATGCTCTACCGTTGCACCAGGTGCGAGATTAAAGCGAGTGGTTATTGGCTCGCCTTGAGAGCGGGCTGACGGCAACGTATGGGTTTCAGTGGCGAATGACCGACCGGAAGTATCAATAAACACACTCGGTTGATTACTGCGCCCAGGAGCGGCACAGAGATATTCATCACCCTCTTTATAAGACAAGCTCTTTCCATCAACCTCGTGCCCTTTGGCACATCGTACCCAGCCTTTTGCTGACAATACAACAGTAACAGACTCTACAGGGACAAGTTCTAGCTCCGTAAGCGCTTTAGACTCTCCGCGCTCTACCAGTGGAGAGCGTCGCTCATCACCGTAATTTTCACCATCTCTAATCAGTTCTTTTTTAATTAACGTTTTCATACGACGCTCAGAACTTAACAACAGTTGCAGCTTGTCACGCTCAGCGGCTAACTCATTTTGCTCAGACTGGATCTTAAACTCTTCTAACTTAGCCAAATGGCGCAATTTCAGATCCAAAATCGCATCGGCCTGCTTATCTGACAGATTGAATCTTGTTATTAACTCAGCTTTGGGCTCATCGTGAAATCGGATGATTTCGATGACTTCATCTATATTCAAAAATGCAACCATTAGGGCATCAAGAATATGCAGTCTCGATAAGATTTTATCTAAACGGTATTCTAAACGACGCTTAACCGTTGTGGTACGGAACACCAGCCACTCCGTTAATATTTCAAGTAGACCTTTAACTTGTGGACGTCCGTTTAGACCTAATATATTAAGATTGACTCGATAACTTTTCTCTAAATCCGTGGTTGCAAAAAGGTGTGCCATCATCTGATCACAATCAACGCGGTTAGAACGCGGCACAATGATCATCCGAACAGGGCTTTCGTGATCAGACTCATCACGTAAATCCGTTACCATGGGCAGCTTCTTAGCCTGCATCTGCCCTGCCATTTGCTCTAATATTTTGCCGCTACTCGCTTGATGTGGCAATGCGGTAATCACCACCTCACCATTTTCAACCGTGTATACAGCACGGGCTCTAATCGAGCCTTTACCGGTCTGATATATTTTGGCAATATCAGCAGCTGGAGTAATTATCTCTGCTTCTGTTGGGTAATCAGGTCCAGGAACAAACTCCATCAAACGTGGCAAGTCAGCTTTCGGGTTATCGAGTAACTCGATACAAGCTCCCACAAGCTCCTTAACATTGTGTGGTGGCACATCTGTCGCCATACCAACAGCGATACCGGTAATGCCGTTGAGTAAGATATGAGGCAATCTCGCGGGCATAACTAACGGCTCTTTCATGGTGCCATCAAAGTTTACGCCCCAATCAACAGTCCCTTGTCCAAGTTCACTTAGCAGAACTTCAGAAAATTTTGACAGTCTAGCTTCGGTATATCGCATCGCCGCAAATGACTTAGGATCATCGGGTGCTCCCCAGTTTCCTTGACCGTCGACCAATGGATAACGATATGAGAACGGCTGTGCCATAAGCACCATGGCTTCGTAACATGCACTGTCACCATGAGGATGGTATTTACCGAGCACGTCACCGACCGTACGAGCTGATTTCTTATGCTTTGACGTTGCGGACAAGCCAAGCTCGCTCATCGCGTAAATGATACGCCTTTGTACCGGTTTCAGTCCGTCACCAATATGCGGCAGAGCACGGTCCATGATCACGTACATGGAATAATTAAGGTAGGCCTCTTCCGTGAAGCGGCGCATTGGCATTTGCTCTACGCCGTCTAAGCTTAAATCTATCGCATCACTCATTAATCATTATCCTGTGACTGATTTTTTTGTGTCTCTTTGTAATACAAACGGTAAACGTTACCTTTCAAATCGTCCGAAATATACATGCCACCATCGGGTGCGGTGATCAACGAATGGGGTCTGGCTACCGGAAATTCACCATCTAAGAAGCTAACAACGGTGCTACGCTTGACGACTTGTTTATCTTTTATCTCAAGCATTACTATTTGATAGCCAACTTTACTTGAGCGATTCCACGAACCGTTTTCAGCAACAAACATTTGATTCTGATAACGTTCTGGAAATTGGTCGCCACGATAAAAGTGCAGCCCCTTAGGTCCAACGTGAGCAGGTAGTTCGTATTGGGGAGCGACCACTTTTAAGTTTTTAGGCTTATCATAAGCGGGTTCAATAACATCTTTTCCGTGGATATAGGGAAAGCCATAATGACTGCCTACAGTTTCAACTTTATTAATCTCATCTGGCGGTAGGTTATCGCCCATCCAATCTCGACCTAAGTCTGAAAACCACAACTCTTTATCTTCAACAGACCAGTCAAAAGCCGCAACTCGACGAACACCACTCACAATTTGCTCGCTTTCGCCAGTGTTGACGTCGATAGCAATAATGCTACCAAACGGTGCTTCAGGCTCACACACATTACAGGGTGCACCAATCGCGATGTAAAGCCTGCCATCAGGGCCAAAATGCATGGCACGTTTGCTTTTTTGGGTGTTACCAGGTAAACGATCATAAATTTCTTTCGCTCGGCCCGGACGCCTTAGCCGTGATTCAATATCAACAAATCTTAAGATCCGTTCATCTTCAGCCACATATAAAGCACCATCATGAAAAGCAATCGCTTCGGGGTAATGCAGCCCTTTAGCAATGATATAACGCTTGTCTACTCTACCATCTTGGTCTGCATCCACGAGCGCGGTTATGGTTCCTTCTTTGTAGGAGCCAACAAACAGTGTGCCATTGCTCCCTAAGGCCAGCTGTTTCGCATCGCCCAAATCGGAAGCGAACAGTGTTAAACCAAAGCCTTTAGAGACTGTGATCATCACAGGCTCCGCGGCTATACTCGTTGCGCTACAAATAAGCTGAATCAATATTGCGGACAGGCCGACACATATTTGTTTGGGGTGATTTTTAAACGTCATTATTCTTCTTTTAGTTTAGTGCTCTGTTGAGGTAAGCGATCTATCTAGATCTGCGCTAAATCACCCTTTGTCTCCAGCCAAATTTTTCGGTCGCCAGAACGTTTTTTAGCAAGCAGCATATCCATCAGTGCTAATGTGTCATCAACATCGTCAATGGTCAGTTGAACCAATCGACGCGTATTGGGATCCATTGTGGTCTCACGCAGCTGCAGTGGATTCATTTCACCTAGTCCTTTAAATCGTGTTACTTGGACTTTCCCTTTGCGTTTTTCAGCTGCGATGCGGTCAATAATACCGTCTCTCTCTGAATCATCGAGTGCATAGAACACTTCTTTGCCAATATCGATACGGAACAAAGGTGGCATAGCCACATAAATGTGTCCTTGCTCCACCAGGACACGGTAATGCTTCATAAATAGCGCACACAACAAGGTCGCAATATGCAATCCATCGGAGTCAGCATCCGCTAAAATACAGATTTTACCGTACCTTAATTCAGAAATATCAGTGCTGTCGGGATCACAACCAATGGCAACCGAGATATCATGAACCTCTTGTGATGCCAGCACTTGCGATGCATCGACTTCCCAAGTATTGAGGATTTTACCTCGCAACGGCATAATTGCTTGAAATTCACGATCACGCGCTTGCTTAGCACTCCCCCCTGCAGAGTCACCTTCCACCAAGAACAGTTCGCCACGCATTGGGTCTTGACCACTGCAATCGGTCAGTTTCCCAGGTAATGCTGGGCCAGAGGTAATACGCTTTCGCGCAACTTTCTTTGCTGCTTTTAAACGTTTCTGTGCATTATTAATGCACATATCAGCCAAGGCTTCAGCTTGTTCTGTATTGGTGTTCAACCACAGGCTAAATGCATCGCGTACAATCCCTGATACAAAAGCTGCACATTGTCGGCTCGATAACTTCTCTTTGGTCTGCCCTGAAAATTGTGGGTCTTGCATCTTGATAGACAAGATAAAGGTGCAACGATCCCAGATATCTTCAGGAGTTAACTTGATACCACGTGGCATTAAGTTTCTAAATTCACAAAACTCACGCATGGACTCGAGCAAACCTTGCCTAAAACCATTGACGTGCGTACCACCTAACGGTGTTGGAATAAGGTTTACGTAACTTTCATTTAAGTAATCGCCACCTTCAGGTAACCAAGTGATAGCCCAATCAGCGGCTTCAATATTACCTTTAAAACTCCCTACAAATGGGTCTTCTGGCAACGTAGGGGCACCAGCAATTGACGACTTTAAATAATCTTCTAAGCCGCTTTCATAGAACCACTCTTGTGTTTCATTAGCCTGCTTGTTTACAAACTTAATTCTCAAACCAGGACACAATACAGCCTTAGCTTTAAGCAAATAACTGAGCTTGCTCACTGAGAAGTTGCCTGAGTCAAAATAGCTTATATCTGGCCAAAAATGGACTCGAGTACCGGTATTTCGTTGACCACAGGTGCCAGTGACACGTAGATCTTCCACTTTTTCACCGTGCTCAAAAGCCATATCATAGACTTCAGCATTTCGTCTTACGGTGATTTCAACTCGGTTAGACAGGGCGTTAACAACCGAAATACCCACCCCATGTAGACCACCGGAAAATTGGTAGTTTTTATTAGAAAACTTTCCACCAGCATGCAGCTTAGTGAGGATCAACTCAACGCCGGGGATCCCCTCTTCAGGATGAATATCCACAGGCATGCCGCGGCCGTCATCAGTGACTTCAAGTGAGTTGTCAGTATGTAAGATAACGTCGATTCGACTTGCGTGCCCAGCGAGAGCTTCGTCGACACTATTATCTATGACTTCCTGTCCTAAATGGTTCGGGCGCGAAGTATCGGTATACATACCCGGGCGACGTTTTACAGGGTCAAGTCCGTTTAGGACTTCAATAGCATCTGAGGTGTATTGATTTGTCATGGCACACATATTTTTTTGTTATTCAGGCCATGTTGCGGCCCTACGGGTCTATTTGTCAAGAAAACAGGTATTCACAAATGGAAGCAAGCTGCTTTTCATAGCCTATAAAGCGATGTTCGCCGTCTGGTTCTATTAACAGTTTACAACAATGATATTTCTGTACGGCCTGTTTATAGTCGAGTACTTCATCGCCTGTTTGTAACAGTACATAAAAGCGATCAGGATTCATAATAGCTGCAGTATCGAACTCAGCAATATCCTGTTTATGTTTAGTTGAAACCTGATAGGTTTCATTTGTATAGGGATTGTACTGAGTGCCGATGAATTCATCAAACAGTTCGAAGGGTTTTACCGCAGGATTAATCAAAACTGCGCGCCCACCGTAGTTTTCAGCCAAATAACTGGCAAAATAGCCTCCTAATGAAGAGCCTATATAGCTCACCGGCTTATTTGCAGCTTTGGCTTTTTCTACTATTTGAATCAATAACGCCATCGCCTCTAGTGGCTCACTAGGCAACTGTGGTTGATAAAAGTCTAATTCGGGATAATGTTGCTTAATAAAACTTGCGGTCACAAGTCCTTTGTCTGAAAGCGGAGAGCTATTAAATCCATGAATATAAAGCAGCATAGTTCCTCACGCTGCGGTGTTATATCTTACTTAATAACCGCCAGCTTCATTGTCAGGTGAAAAGTTTTCGCCTGGTACCCGATACACGTTAGTTAGGATGCTACCATCAGACTTAAGCTCCAGCAAACGGTAACCCGGTTGAAGTGCATCTAATGCAAAATAGGGAGACTTAGGTTTAAATTGAATACAAGTCGACGGCGTGGCCATTAACTTGACTGGCCCATGTGGCCCTAGATGAATAGTATCAATACTTTGGTGGATATGTCCCCAAAGTAGCCCTTTGACTTGTCGGTAACGCGAGACCTGCTCAATAAAGTCGCTGCCGTTGTCCATACAGTGTTGATCTAACCAAGCACAACCCGCAAGAACAGGATTGTGATGCATCACCAGCAGGGTGTAGCGGTTAGGTTCAGCTTTAATGGCATTATCAATGAGACTTAACTCGTCATCCGACATATGCCCACCGGGCCTGCCTCTAACCGTAGAATCCAGCATAATAATTTGCCAATTACCTGCCAGTATCCTTTTTTGCCCATATACTTTCTCACCCTGCATGTGCAGATTCATAATACGGGGGTCATCATGATTCCCAGGCAAGTAATGACAAGGCAAGTTTAACGGGGTAATAGCATCGACAAAATTATGGTAAGACTGGTTTGAATAGTCTTGACTGATATCCCCTGTCGCCAACATAAAGTGTGCCGGGTAATCAACAGCAGCAATGGTATTCAATACTGCATTCAAGCTATGGGAAGTGTTCAAACCTAGTAACTGGGCTTCAGGATCAGCAAAAAGATGAGGGTCAGTGACTTGCACCATTCTCACACTGCCTGACTCAGAAATTGAATAAGAGATTGCCTCTTTTAGCAAAGTAATTACCTAAATACCAGATTAACAAATAAATTTAGTTAAGTTATCTATCTTCAATAACTCTTCAAGAAACGCATTCACTTGATACTTTTCATCACGATGATGCATATACATATTTGGATAATCATACACTGGACGTAATTGGTAAATCTGTTGACTAGTTAACACTTCTGCTAATTTAGCATCATGATAAACGCGAACTGATACTTTGGGCCTTGACACTAATGCATGATCGCCTGCACACCTTGAAATTTCGACCAGTTGAGTATATTTAGTATTTTCCAACAGCCGAACATCCAGCCGACCAAACTCACCAGCAACTTGCCAATGCTGACCTTCGCAAGGCTCTTGTGTAAGCCAACGCTGAATATGCATATAGTTGCGAGCACAGACAGCCAAAAACTGACTGATATTGGGCTGGTACTTGTTCTTGCGGACGTATGTGACTTTTGACACGATATAGTTCCAAGGATCTTTTAAGCCGAGCAACAATGATCATTTTTCACTATTGCGTTTAATCAAATCTCGATAGTTCAATTGCAGCCATTGCAGGCCAATGACGGTGGAGGCATTATCTATCAGTCCATCTGTTAACATTTTGTAAGCTAATTCTCTGTCCACTACATGGACTTTTATGTCTTCATGCTCCTCAGGTAAACCGTAGTTTCCACCCGCATTTGATGAATCCACTGCAGCCCAATAAAAGTCAAAGCGCTCGCTTGTACCACCTGGGCTTGAAAAATACTGATTCAGCTTAGTAACACTCAACGCGTCAAGACCGGTTTCCTCTTTAAGCTCTTTAATGGCAACATTTTCAGATGTTTGACCCGGATCAATCATCCCGGCGACTAATTCAAACAACCAAGGCGATTTAGCGCTGCCGAGCACTGGTATGCGGATCTGCTCAATCAGCACCACTTTATCTTTAATCGGGTCGTAGGGTAACACAACGACAGCATGTCCTCTTTCAAACACCTCTCTTGTGACCTCACCACTCCAACCGCCGTCAAACAGCCGATGTTTAAAGCGATACTCTTCCATTTTGAAGAAACCTTTATATAAGGTTTTCTTAGCGAGCAATTCAACATCTTTATGACTAAAAGTATTGTTCATTTATTCCCCTAAACCTACTTGTTTATCAAGGTGTTTATGCCAAAACAAAGCAAAGTAAATATATTAATACTAAGATAAAAGGCAGATCTGATTATTGCGATAAAAAACTGTTACACTTCATAGTTGACTTAGGAATTGTAGGTTTTTACTATCTACCCACTAAGTTTAGATGTATTGGGAAGCGTCGGGAAGCGCAAACCGCCTAACTTTTCATTTTAAGTTAGGCATAACTAAACAAAACAAAGTTAAATTCGCTCCTCAATGGGGAATTTTGTCTAAAAGGACAGCAAATGAAATTCAAGATCCGCTATCTATGTGCCGCACTGACGCTGGCCGTCTCTGCTCAGGTCGCACATGCCGACGACCTTCTACAGATATATCAACAAGCATTAACCAGTGATCCTATTGCGCTGCAAGCCAAAGCACAGCGTGATGCACTTTATGAGCAAATAGAAGAGCAACGTGCACCGCTATTGCCAACCATTAGTGCCAATGTCGGTTACGATAAAGCGTGGAACGATAATTCAGCAAACACCGCTGAAGATACCAGCGGCATCGTTGGTGGCATTTCTTTAAATCAAGTTATCTATGATCACAGTGCATGGGTAGGTTTAAGCTTGGCAGAAAAAGCGGCATCTCAAGCTGACTCTGCATATGCATCTTCGCTGCAAAATTTGATTATCCGTGTCACGACAGCATACTTCGATGTCCTTACCGCAAAAGATAACTACGAGTTCCAAGGTTCAGAGAAACGTGCAATTGATCGCCAACTTGAACAAACAAAACAACGTTTTGCCGTAGGTCTTACCGCGATTACCGACGTGCATGAAGCTCAAGCACAATATGATTTGGCCAACGCAACTGAAATTCTAGCTGAAAATACACTTGCCAATAGCTATGAAGCACTGCGTGAAATTACCGGTATTGATCATAAGAATATTAATATCTTAGACACTAACCGTTTTTCAGCAGCCCCCATTGCCCCCGCAATATCGGCTGACTGGGTCAAAATAGCAGAAACCAATAACGTTGATTTAATGACAACACGTATTGGTAAAGATATTGCCGAAGAGACCATTACGCTTTATAAAGCCGGTCACATGCCTTCACTTAGCCTAAATGCAGGATATAAGAAGGGAATTGAACAAGACACCGGTGGTATTAACCAACCTGACTTCGATAATGGCACAGTTGGTGTCACACTGAGCATTCCTATTTTTGAAGGCTTTAAAGTCACTTCTCAAGTCAATCAAGCTCAGTATCAGTATGTTGAAGCAAGTGAGAAGCTTGAACAGACACACCGTAAAGTTGTTAAAGATATCCGTAATAACTTTAACAACGTTGGCGCTTCGATCAGTTCAATCCGTGCATATGAGCAATCAGTGATCTCATCAGAGAGTGCACTAAAAGCAACTCAAGCCGGTTTTGAAGTGGGCACTCGTACTATCGTTGACGTGTTAAACCGTACTCGAGACTTATACGATTCAAAACGTAAACTGTCTGATGCGCGTTATGGCTATATCAATTCAATCATTGCGCTTAAGCAAGCTGCAGGTACATTGAATGAAGATGATATTAGCAACATTAACAGTGGCCTAATAGCACCACTGTAAATGCTAAGATAGATTATTGAACAATAAAAAGCCCGCTGTTATCAGCGGGCTTTTTTAATACTCAAAATATTGTTGTTTAACTGGCGGTCAATTTTTCTGCAAGACGAGTCGCATTGCGTGCCGTTATTCCGTATATCGACAATTGCGGGTTTGCACCTAAACTCGTGGGAAATATGGATCCATCCATTACCGATAAGTTTTCAAAGTAGTGAGACTCACCGTAACTATTGACCATCGACATTTTAGGGTCTTCCCCTAACGGACACCCTCCCATCACGTGTGCAGAGGCAACAACCGTCTTTAATGGCGCCAAGTCCATCTCCGCAATTGCCTTTTTAGCTTCGGGCCAACTGTTTAAATAAGGCATGCCCTCACTAATGGGTAACACCTTGTTGGCTCCGGCGGCAAATTGCAGCTCAGCCATACTGGCGTAAGCGCGTCTTGCTGCTCGCCAAAAAGCATCCGTGAGCGGGTAGTCTAACGTACTGCCATGATCGGTTAACTTAACCTCACCGCCAGGACTGTTCTCATGATAACCATCTCTAACCAACGCGATGGTGACTTGTAGTTGGTTAAAGTTCGCCATTAATTCAGCATGACTTTGTCCGTAACCTATCGTTTTGGATGCGATCAAAATAGGATGAATGGGCGGTACTTCTAGCTTATAACCGAGCTCGCCATCGACGCCATTTTTCCATACAAACTCATCTGAATAAATGGATTGTGGCGCGCCACTATGACCATTAATGGGATCAGAGAAAATAGCACCACTAAGTAAACTGGGATGCAGGAAAGTCCGTTTACCGATAATCTCATATGGATCAGGTAACTTTGAGCGCAACATTATCGTCGGTGTATGGATTGCACCCGCGGCCAGAATATAGTGCTTTGCCTTGAAGACGATCTCCACCGGTAACGGTTTCATATTACTGTCTAATGCCTGTGCTTTTAATGCATAAATTTTGTCATTATGATGCTCAAGCTTCATCACTTTGGCCTGACTGACCAGTGTCGCGCCCTGCTCTAACGCAGCAGGTATTGTGGTTACCAACATTGATTGTTTAGCATTCACCGGGCAGCCCATACCGCAATACCCTGTATTCCAGCACCCTTTTACATTGCGCTTAATAACAGTGTAATCCCAACCTAACTGCTCACACCCTTCTTTTAAAGCGGCATTATTGCGATTAGGATCGAATGTCCATTCACTGATATTGAGCCGCTGTTCCATTTTTTTGAACCAAGGTGTCAACTCATCTGTTGAAAGTCCGACGACCGATTTTTTTGAGGCCCAATAAGCTAAAGCGGGATCTGGAGTTCGGATAGATGTCGTCCAATTAATCGTAGTGGAGCCCCCTACAGCTCGGCCCTGAAAAATACCAATCGCTTTATCGGTTGTCTTCATTCCAGCTGCTTGTTGGTAGAGATCAGGATAAGCGGTCCTCTCCTCCATAACAAAGTCTTTAGAAGACTTCAGAGGCCCGCCCTCAACAATAATGACTGACAAGCCAGCATTAGTGAGGATCTCTGCGGCAGTTCCGCCTCCAGCGCCACTCCCCACAATAACCACATCAGCTTCAAACGTTTGATTTGATGTTAACTGTCCCGCATTAATATGCGCCCAGCCCGAATTTAGCCCAGTAACAATCGGATCTTCAATGGCCACAAATTACTCCTCACAACCGACACGGTTTACGAATAACATCAATTAATCTCCTCAAGAAAATCGGGCTTAGCGTAATGTAATCGGCTCCAATGCTCCGGGTCCGAGTAATAGCTTGCCATGACCAACTCTCTTAAGCCTTGATAAGCTGTCACCATCATTTCGATATAGCTTGTACGCCATCCTTGCAGCATCTCTATTAATTCCACGCTGTTACGCATCATCAGTGGCGTCATGCTGCCCGTAAGAATTAACAGTCCTAATCGCCCTTCTAATAAGTCTAACAACTGTTCAAGCTCGGCCTGGCTATCTTCGGGTAACAACAAGATCGTTTGTTCAATAGCATCTAAGGTGCGGTTTTCAGCATCTCTTTTTAACCCAGGTACGTCAGGTAGTGCACCGTCGAGAAATACTGGCAGTAATACGCTAAAAAGCAGTCGATGTTTACCATCAAGCTTAGGATTGACATTGATGTAATCGGTAGAACAATAATTAACGCCTAGTGCTAGGCATGCCGTTCCAGCTAATGCAGTCGTTATAAAAGTACGTCGTTCCATCTTGTCCTCTTATTGTTATTATTGGCTTTTTATAAAAGCTGACGTTGATAAAAGGTGGGGTTTTCATCTTGCCTAATCACCACTAAGACACTGAGTTAAAGCGCTCCAAATTTGCTTTTTCGATCTGTGTTACACTCTTGTCATAATAACAATTAAACACACGTTTTAATTTTCAGCAATAGCCAATTATGATGACACACAAATTTTCACCTGCCTGGTGGGCTAAAAACCCCCATATCCAAACGATTTTACCCGTGCTAACCAAAGTGGACAGACCACCGTTAGAAAGGGAAAGATTAGAGTTAGACGATGGTGATTTTATTGATCTTGACTGGCAAGGTAAGCCCCAAACAGGCCAGGTCATTGTTGTTATCGTACATGGCCTAGAGGGCAGTTCAGCGTCTCATTATGCACGCCGTATTCTGGCCGAATGTAAAACGCAAAAACGATGCGCCGTCGTACATCATCATCGAAGTTGCTCTGGCGAATTAAATAGGCTGGTCAGGGGTTATCATAGCGGTGATACTCAAGATATTCAGGCGACTCTGATGCTACTTAAACAACGCTATCCGGACTCCCCTTTACTGGCTGTGGGGTATAGTCTTGGTGGTAACGTTTTGATTAAGTATCAAGGCGAACAACAAGAGAAAAGCTTAATTGATCGAGCCGTTGCCATCTCTGCACCGTTACACCTTGCTGCATGCGCTAAACGCCTAGAGAGCGGCTTTTCAAAGATGTACCAGAGCTATCTAATCAAACAACTGCAGGAGAAGATGATTGGCAAATTATCGACTCCAGCACTACAAGCCCTAATGCCTATTGGCAAAGCTGAAATTGAAAAATTGACCACTTTTTATGCTTTTGATGATCAGATAACGGCGCCACTGCACGGTTTTAATGGTGTGGACGACTATTACCATCGCGCCAGCGGTCTTCCCTATTTGAGCACAATTCAAAAACCAACCTTAGTGATCCATGCCAAAGATGATCCCTTTATGACCCATGCAGTGATCCCGACGAGTGACCAGTTAGCGGCACAGGTCGAATATGAATTACATGAGAATGGTGGCCATGTCGGCTTTATTGAAGGCGGTACGCCATGGCGCCCACGCTACTATATTGAAAAGAGAATTTTGTCTTTTTTAACCTCTCACCTCAATCAACCTGAGAATAAACCATGCTAGTTCCGTATGAATCATTAAACCAATTGCCCCCTGAAACATTTGAAAACATTATCAAAGAGTTTCTCATTGGCCAGCTAGAAGATGGCAGTTTTTCAGGTACTGATGCAGACAGTATGAAGAGTGCGATTTCGACCTGTCGTGCCGCACTCGCGCGTGGCGAATTAGTGGTCGAGTTTAGCGAAGAGGAAGAATCTATCGCAATTAGGCGTAAAGAAGATATTGTAACAATGGATCCAGCTCAAGATTGACCTGAGAGATTCGAATACGTATAACTATACCCAATCAACTTCAAGATGTATGATTTCAGTGGGAATTAAAAGTGACTTAAACAAGGCTTTGGGCGCAGCGCAATAGCTGGTCTATTGTCAAGTTCAGTTACGCGGTTTAAATCACTTTTAAACCCACCCAAAGGGAGCGCCTGAGCAAAGCCACTTTTTCGTTGCGCAGTTTGATAAGGGAACAACCATTATTACAACTGTGCGCCTTGAATTGGCTCCGCTCAGGCAGCTCTGAAACAGGCACTTTGAAGTAGAATGGGTATAAAATTCACATACAGTTTTTGAAGAACCAGATTTGTTGCAGGATCAAAACCATTAGCCATATTTGGCGGTGTCCAGGTGATATTCAACTGTCTCTATTTTAGGTAAAAAAATGTCAGCGAAACATCCTATTATTGCTGTTACAGGCTCATCCGGTGCCGGTACGACAACGACAACAACTGCATTCAATCATATCTTTAGGCAACTTGGGATTAATGCAGTCATTGTTGAAGGCGATAGCTTTCATCATTTCACTCGCCCAGAAATGGCGGTGATGATCCGTAAAGAAAAAACTGAAAATCGTAACATCAGTTACTTTGGCCCTGAGGCCAACGATTTTCAACGTTTAGAGCAATGCTTTAGCGACTATGGCAGCACAGGCCAAGGTGAGACCCGCGCATACCTGCATACCTTTGACGAAGCCGTTCCATTCAACCAAATGCCTGGCACTTTCACCCAGTGGCATCCACTGCCCGAAAATACCGAAATGCTTTATTATGAAGGTCTACACGGCGGCGTAGTCACCGATGATTGTGACGTGGCACAGCATGTCGATCTGCTGATAGGTATGGTACCTATTGTTAATTTAGAGTGGATTCAAAAGATTATTCGTGACACTTCTGAACGAGGTCATAGCCGTGAAAAAGTCATGGACTCGATAGTGCGCAGTATGGACGATTATATTAACCATATGACACCACAATTCTCTCGCACCCATATTAATTTTCAACGGGTGCCAACCGTAGATACCTCGAACCCTTTTAGTGCAAAAAGCATCCCGAGCTTAGATGAGAGCTTTGTGGTGATCCGTTTTCGTGGCATTAAAAACGTCGACTTCCCTTATTACTTGCGGATGATCCAAGGCTCCTTTATGTCTCGCATCAACACGTTAGTGGTGCCAGGTGGCAAGATGTCGTTGGCTATGGAACTGATCCTAACCCCACTGGTTAAGGACTTAATGGATAAACGACTGCAGCTAATCACACCAGAAAATGAGTAATTCAATCCGACGATTCACAGTCTTAAGATTTGTTTAAGGTAGGTTCTGTAGACTTTGGCTTATCGGGATTTCAGGCGAAAGAACGATAAGTTAGCATGCTCTTGGCGGTGAATTCCCCCATCTTGATCTGTTTATTACCTTGGGCATGCTGGCTAACCTCTAAATAAAGTGAATTCCACATCCATGTTGATCTGTTCATCTCCTTGAAGATGCTCGCTAACCTCTAAATAAAGTGAATTCCACATCCATGTTGATCTGTTTATTACCTTGGGCATGCTTGCTAACCTCTAAATAAAGCGAATTCCACATCCATGTTGATCTGTTCATCTCCTTGAAGATGCTTGCTAACCTCTAAATAAAGTAAATTCCATCCCCATGTTGATCTGTTCATCTCCTTGGAAATACTGGCTAACCTCTCTTAACAATCAACATCCATATTGATTTGTTCATCTCCTTGAAGATGCTTGCTAACCTCTAAATAAAGTAAATTCCATCCCCATGTTGATCTGTTCATCTCCTTGAAGATGCTG